>JAVBYA010000208.1 GCA_030824295.1 Bacteroidota bacterium | reverse complement strand
ATCCTGCTCTGCCTGAAGAACGTCCTGGCCGGCCGGTTCTATGTTTCCGGTTCCATCTCCGATTATCTGGTCCGGCTGAGTTCCTCACGAAAGGCAGGCAATGAGCGGACCGGCCTTCTGAAACTCACCACGACCGAAATGAAGATCCTCAAACTCATCGCCGAAAAACGCTCCAGCAAAGAGATCGCCGAACTTCTGTTCGTCAGCGTCCGGACGGTGGAGAATCACCGGAACAATATCTGCATAAAGCTTGAACTGCACGGCGCCAACGCTCTCCTGCCGTTCGCCATCGAGAACAAACACCTCCTGGTCTGACACCTCCCGTCATACTGTTGGTCTGATGGTGACACAGACCAACAGTCCTTCATCGTGGGAAGCACGTTCCATTCCTGATCCTTCCTGAGTATTCCTACTCATACTATTTGAGTATTCCTCGCTATTCCTCCGGCGTACCGTTTTGCCCATCTTGAACCATGAAAAGGGAGAACGGCGTGACGATCATGATCGTGGATGACAATAAGCAGATGCGTGAGGTCATCAAAGACTCTCTTTCCGACATCCCGTGTGATGTCATCGAATGTTCCAGCGGCCGGGAGGCTGTGGAAGGGTATGGATCGTCCCGTCCGGACTGGGTGCTGATGGATGTGATGATGTCCCCGATGAACGGTATCGCTGCGCTGACCGAGATACGGAAGAATCACCCGGATGCGAACGTGATCATGGTGTCCAACTCTGCAGAGGATGGCGTGATCGCGGCATCCATGAAGGCTGGTGCAAAGGCATTCGTTAACAAAGAACATCTGCTGATGATTTCTACAATGATCTCACTACCCATGAAAGGTAAGTAGTTATGAACGCCGGATCCTCCATGCAGCACAATCGTCTTGCATTCTTTTTGGTCATCGTCCTTACATTCTGTCGACAGACGGACTCCCAATGGTCAAGGGATCCATTCGTGAACACTCCGATATCGGTCGAAGAGTGGGCTCAACAGGATGCATCGATTGTCGCTGACGGTTCGGGCGGATCAATCATTGCGTGGACTGATACCAGAACGGATCCGTATGTCGGCAACATCTTTGCTCAGAGGATCAATGCGTCAGGTGAGATCCAATGGACGTTGAACGGAGTCGGTGTCCTGATAAATCCATATCACAAGTATGGTCCCAAAGTTGTCAGTGACGGTGCCGGCGGTGCTATCGTCGTCTGGCATGACAAACGGAACGGTTCTACCGCGGACCTCTACGCTCAGCGTATCAACAGTGCCGGAACCATTCAATGGGACCCCAGCGGTATTCCCATTGTTACGGCGCCCTACGACCAGTTGGATCCGGAATTGATCAGTGACGGTACCGGCGGAGCTATCATTACATGGTTCGACCGTCGGACCGGAACATCGTACGATGTCTATGCACAGCGAGTATCCTCTGCAGGGGCCCTTCTATGGACGATCAACGGAATTCCGATCTCGACCGGTACAGGTGATCAGTTATATCCGAAGATCGTCAGCGATGACGCAGGCGGAGCGGTCATCGCCTGGCAAGACAGCAGATCTTCATATTCGGATATCTATGCTCAGCGGGTCAATGCTGCGGGGAGCGTTTATTGGACGGCCAATGGGTTTGTAGTCTGTAATGCCGCTTTTTCTCAGCTCTATCCAACGATCGCGTCAGACGGAAGCAGCGGCGCCATCATCACATGGACTGATGAACGTTCCGGCAGGGATATTTATGCACAGAGGATCTTTCGCACAGGTTTTGCTGCTTGGGCGGCCAACGGGGTGGAAATAGCCGTGCTCTCAAATGACCAGACCTCTCCGGAGATCATCAGTGATGGAGTAAAAGGCGCGATCATCACGTGGTCAGATTACAGATATGGAGCGACCTCGGATATATTTGCACAGCGGGTGAATATGTACGGTGCTGCTCAGTGGACGGCCAATGGAGTTGCCGTTGTCACCGCTGCGAACAGTCAAAATTCAACACGCATCATCTCGGACGGAACCGGAGGCGCTGTGATCGCATGGTCCGATTACCGGAACGGAGCGAATGCCGATCTGTATGTGCAGAAGGTCAATGCGAACGGCGCTGTGCAGTGGACCAACAACGGAACTCCTCTTTCCATGAACTGGAACACGATCTATTCCCCGGAAATGATCAGTGATGGAAATGGCGGTGCGATCTTGTCGTGGTACGAGCCGAGATGGGGCTCCTTTGATCTGTTTGCACAGAATGTCGATCGGAACGGGTATCTCGGATCGATAGCACCGAAGATCGACGCGGTCCGTGATATCGCCAACGATCAGGGGGGTGCTCTCAGACTGTTGTGGCAGCATTCATTGTTGGATACGCTCCCCTCCGCTACGGTCCGTTCCTATGCAGTCCGACGCGGAGTTAAGAAGACCGGCATTCTGGGGAGAACAGCCGCCGGATCGGAGGTCACAGCGGATATCTATTGGGAGAATGTTGCGACCGTCCCGGCGGATTGGTCCAATGGATACACCGTGGTGATCCCGACGAAAGCAGATTCAGGTTTACAGGGGGCGCCGTGGTACTATTTTCAGGTCGTTGCCCGTACGCTGGATTCAACGGTCTTTTGGACCTCCAATATCGACAGCGGATATTCCGTTGACAATATTCCGCCCGCCGGTACCGGCGGCGGAGTGATCACCTGGAACTCCTCCGGTTCGGTGATGCTGAAATGGAATAGGAACCGAACCGATTCTGATTTGATGGGCTATGTCGTGTTCAGAGGAACTGTCCCCGGATTCACCATGAGCGATCAGACAAGGCTCTCCCTCACGACAGATACGGTGTTCGTCGACGGATCGGCGCCTTCCGGTTCGGCACATTACTACCGCGTTGCTTCCATCGACAAGCACGGCAATATCGGGGTCCCCACTGCGGAACTTTCACCGCTCCCCCTTGCTGCGGAGTTGACGTCGTTCACCGCTGCCGTCTCCGGCCGGTCCGTAGTGTTGCAGTGGAAAACAGCGACCGAATCGGGGAACCATGGATATGGTGTGGAAAGGAAATATCCGGATGCCCCTTCGTCGTCATGGATTGAGCTCGGCGTTATCCGGGGGGCCGGCACGTCCTCCGCGCCCAATGCGTATTCGTTCACCGACGCATCCCCGGTCTCCGGAAGGGCGGAGTATCGGTTACGGCAAACGGACATCAATGGTGCGGTCCATTTCTCGCAGACAGTGGAAGTGAATATCGCCGTCCCGGCGGAATTCAAGCTGTATCAGAACTACCCCAACCCGTTCAATCCGTCAACGAGCTTCGAGTTCACCGTCCCCGTGGATGGGTTAACGACGCTGAAAATCTTCACCGCGGTCGGTCAGGAAATTACAACGCTGTTTGACGGCATTGCGGAAGCGGGCACCTATCACCGCGTATCGTTCAACGCTAAGGATATTTCGAGCGGAGTGTATTTTGCGCAGCTCAGAGCGAACGGCAGATCGCAGTTGAAGAAGATGCTGTTGGTACGATAGTTCGATATTCCGTTGTGAACGACAGCGATTATCGGCAAGCAGTCCACAAGAACGTACTTCACGAATGATATTAAAAAACGGAGAATGTGATGAAGATAATGGAAGCGTTTCGGTACATCGTTGCAGTGAGCATGATCGTCTCCACAGTATTGGTCTCCCAAACACTGCAGTCAGCATTCCCGATCACCAACGGGAATGTGGTGGCGATCGCAAGCTCCGGAACAACGGTCTTTCTTGGAGGCACATTCACTTACATCTCACCGTACTCCGGCAATGGGATAGCGGTCAACACCGCTACGGGGAATGCGGTGAGCGGCTTCCCGGTCATTTCAACGCCGCATACAGGAATTACCGCGGCGGTGCCGGACGGTGCCGGTGGGTTCTATATCGGAGGGAATTTTACTCAGGTGGATGGGACGGCACGAACCTACATCGCTCGATTGAATTCGGACGGTTCCCTTA
>JAVBYA010000070.1 GCA_030824295.1 Bacteroidota bacterium | reverse complement strand
ATTGAACGTTGCGGTGATCTTCTTCACTTTGAACGGTGCCGAACGGAGGCCGATAGGTACATTCAGTCCTTCCGAGATCCACACACCGACGATCGGATCTTTCGCGACCGGTGCAACAACGGTCTCTTCTTCCTCTTTGCATCCGAAGACGCCGAGCATCGAAACGGTGACCAATAACAGAAGCAGCTTTTTCATGATTCCTCCTTAAGGAATGGTGAATGAGTGATGGTGAGTTACGGTGAGTGATGCAGTTCTTTCAATGCCCGTTTCAGGATCTTGCCGCTGTGTCCCTTCGGCAGCTCGCTGAGCAGGGTGAAATATTTCGGTACTTTGTACTTTGCCAGATTCCCGGTGCAGAAATCGCGGAGCATCGCTTCGGTCAGTTCGGTCCCCGGCTTGGGGACGATGAACGCGTTCCCGACCTCTCCCCACTTCGCATCCGGCACACCCACCACTGCCGCTTCGGAGACCGCCGGGTGTGTGTAGAGGAACTTCTCGATCTCGGCGGGATAGACATTCTCGGCACCGCTGATGAACATATCTTTCTTCCGGTCCACTACGTAGAAGTACCCCTCCGAGTCCTTCCGCACGATGTCACCGGTATGGAACCAGCCGTGCGTGATCGCCTCTTTCGTTGCTTGTGGATTGTTCCAGTATCCCGGCGTTACCACCGGTGAGCGCATCAGCAGTTCACCCGGCTGGTCCGGACCGCAGTCGTTCCCGGCATCGTCCACCACACGGACGTCGATGTAGAAGTTCGGGAAACCGATCGATCCCTTCTTGCGGATGGCATCCTCTTCCGGCAGCGAGAAACAGTTCGGCCCCACTTCGGTCAATCCAAAGCCCTGACGGATCGGCACCCCTTTGGACTGCCACAATTCGATCTCGGGGATCGGCATCGGCTCGCCGCCGACAATGGCAAAGCGGACCGATGCGAAGGTCGTTGCGGTAAATGCAGCGGTCTGACTTATCATCTTCATCATGGTCGGTACGCCGAAGAGGATGCTCACCCTCTCTGCATCGCACAGTTCCACCACACGCTCCGCATTGAACGAGTTCAGCAGGACCACCGTGGCACCGTGATGGAGGAACGGCGTCGTCAGCACATGCCAGCCGCCGGTATGGAAGAACGGCGCGAACGTCAGCGCCGTGTCGTTGCTGGTGATGTTGAGCCGCAGCTCCGTATTGATGGAGTTCCAAAAGACCATCGCATTGGTGATAAGTGCCCCTTTGGGACTCCCTGTCGTTCCCGATGTATAAAGGATCATACAGGGATCCTCGAAATTCACATTCTCGGAAAGCGGAGCATCGGATACGGCTATTTCGGACATGAACGAACGGATATTCGCACCGGCACCGGCGCCGGCTTGGATGCCGATCTGCTGTGCGGGCACAGATTCCTTCGGCATGGATGAGACTATACCGCGATATTGTTCCTGTACCACCAGCAGCGACGCGGAGCAATCCTTCAGGATATATTCGATCTCCCTGGGAGCAAGACGGAAATTCACAGGCACAATAACGGCGCCCAGCTGCTGTAATGCGAAATAGAGGAACAGATATTCCACGCAGTTCTGCGACAGCACGGCCACACGGTCCCCGCGGCGGATTCCGAACCGCTCCTTCAGTACCCGCGCAATACGGTTCGTCTGCCGGTACATCGACGCATACGTGAACTGCTCGCCGGACGCGTCATCCTTCACCGCGGTCTTGTCCGGCGTGTATTGCGCCCACCGTTCCAGCCACTGTGTGCGGATCGGTCCGGCTGTAGTATTATTGAGGACGTCGGTCATGGTCTGTCAGGCGGTCTCAATGTAATTGATATCCTTGCCGTATGTCTCTTTCAGGAACCAGAGCGCCGTGAACGCGATCACGAAGACGATACCGCCGATCATCAGCGCGCTGTTGATGAGTCCCAGGTCGTGACGGACGAAATTGAGCCAAAGGGACATCGGCACGACCATGGAGCGGACGAAATTGGGGACGGATGTTGCGACCGTTGCACGGATGTTCGTCCCGAAATTCTCCGCGGCCATCGTCAGGAACACGGTCCAATATCCCTGTCCCAGACCGACCGCCAGCACCACCAGCATGAACATCTCCGCGGTCGCGCCGGCCATATTCAGTAATGCAACGGTCAGCACCGCCATGGTGATGAAGCAGAACCAGACCACCCGCTTCCGGCTCTTCAGCCATTCGCTGAAGATACCGCTCAGTCCGCTCCCCACGGCAAGACCGATTGCCTGCCACTTGAGCGTTTCCGCCGCGGTAATGCTGCGGGAAAGATTCAGAGCGCTGCCGAATTCCGGCGAGAAGGTAATGACGATGCCGGACACGTACCAGATCGGCACACCGACGGCGATCACCAGCAGCAGTTTCAGCATGAGCGTGCCGGAACGGAAGAACATCAGGATGTCGCCGTGCGAATGCGCCGCATTCTTTTGCTGTTCGAACATCTCCGATTCGCGCAGGGTCATCACACGCAGAGCCAGGACGAGGAATCCCATCACACCGCCCACAAAGTACGCCACGCGCCAATCGAACGAACCGCCGACATAGGATGCGGTCAGTGCGCCGACCAGTCCAAGAAAGGAGATCACCGTCGTGCCGTATCCGCGGTAGTTCTTCGGCAGGATCTCGGAGACCAACGTGATGCCGGCACCGAGTTCACCCGCCAGACCGAATCCGGCGATGAACCGCAGCAGTGCATAGGTATCGATATCATTGATGAACCCGTTCGCCACGTTGGCAGTAGAATAGAGCGTGATGGTCGCCAGCAGCGCCCATTTCCTTCCCATCTTATCCCCGATGATCCCCCATGCCACGCCGCCGATGAGCATGCCGATGAACTGCAGGTTCTGCAGCAGGATCCCTTTGGAGATCAGCGCATCACCGGTGATGCCGATCGCCTGCAGGCTGGTCACGCGGACGACGCCGAACAGCACGATGTCGTACAAGTCCACGAAGTATCCCAGCGCCGCTGCGATCACCGCCAGGTACATCCCGTTGTTCTTTTGTTCGCTCATAGGTTCAGTGACCCGTTAGGAGTTATAGGACCAGCGGATCGCGGACACGGCCATCGCCATACCGCCGCCGGAACTGACCAAAAACACGATGTCATTCTTTTTCATCCGGTGGTGCAGCACAGCATCATCCATTGCCATGCCGATCGCTGCACTTCCGGTATAACCGTATTTGTTCATCACATTATGGGAACGGTCATGCGGCACACCGATCGCGTCAAGGGTTTGATTGATGCTGTTGATGTTGATCTGGGTGAAGAGGAACGTGCTGATATCGGGGATCGCAATGCCGGTAGCGGCAGCGACTTCGGTGATGAATCTCGGCCAGTAGGTGGCATTCGTTTCCAGCGGGATCTTCTTCGCGAAGCGCAGCAGATGGTCCTTGTTGACGATCGCCTGCGGGGTGACGGGGATGGCGGTCCCGCCGCTGTAAATGCCCATATAGTCGTGGTATTGACCGTCCGTGAACAATTTGGTGTGCAGGATGCCGGTCTCATCATCCGAAACGGAAAGGATCGCCGCTCCGGCGCCGTCGGCGAACAGCGTAGCGATCTTCTTGTCGGAGAAATCGAGGTAGCGGCTCATCAGATACGCTCCGACCACCAGCACATATTTGTAATGCGTGTCGCTGACGATGAACTTCGAACCGACATCGACCGCTGTGACGAATCCGGCGCAGGCGGTATTGATGTCGAATGTTCCGGCATTCACGGCACCGAGCTTGTATTGAACAACTGAGGAGGTAGAAGGCGAGATGTAGTCGGGCGTATCAGTGGAGACGATGATCAGGTCCAGCTGCGCTGCGGTCAAACCCGCCGCGGTCAACGCCCGCTTCGCCGCTTCCACGACCAGGTCCGAGGTCACCTGCGCTCCGGAAGCGTACCGCCGCTCGTAGATGTTCCGGTTCGCCTTCAGGAACGTGTCGACATCCTCTTTGTACATCTCATTGAAATAGGAATTCGGCACCACCCGTTCCGGCGCATAATGTCCTGTTGCTATGATCTTCGCTCGTCGTGTCATTCAACCTTTCCTATCCGGTTCATTCAACCACCGCTATCAATCTTGATAATCTTGCAATTTTGATAATCTGCTAATCTGCTAATCTGCTAATTTGCTAATCTGATAATTTGGTAATCTTCTTACCAGGTCATCCCCCCATCCACACTCAGCACGATGCCGGAAACGAACGCCGACTCATCGGAGGAGAGGAAGAGATAGGCATTCGCAATGTCGATCGGATCACCGAGCCGCTGCAGCGGGGTGCGCTCTTTGATGCCGTTGATCACTTTCTCCGGGACTGTCGCAAGCATGTCTGTTGCAATGAATCCCGGCGCCACGGCGTTGACGGTGATCCCTTTCCGTCCGAACTCCCGCGCCCAGACCTTCGTCATGCCGATCACACCGGACTTTGCGGCCACATAGTTCGTCTGACCGAAGTTGCCGTAGATGCCGACCACGCTGGAGGTATTGACGATCTTCCCATATCCCTTCTCCACCATCCCCGGCGTCACAGCTTTGGTCATATTGAAGACCCCTTTCAGGTTCACGCTGATCACCTGATCGAATTGCTCCTCCGTCATCTTTGCCAATGTTGCATCCCGGGTGATCCCGGCATTGTTGACCAGGATCTGGATCCCGCCGAACGCAGCGATGCCGGACGCCACCGCTGCTTCACATTCCTTCAGCGATGCCACATTCACTTTCACTGCCAGCGCCTTCCCTCCCGCTGCGGTGATCTCCGCTGCTGCTGCCCGTGCATGTTCTTCGTTGATATCCGCAACGATCACGTTCGCCCCTTCGCGGGCAAAGAGGAGCGCGGTGGTCTTGCCGATCCCCTGACCGGCGCCGGTGATCAATGCTGTCTTGTTCTGCAGTCTCATGGTCGTATCATCCTTTAGCGTTCTTAGTATAGTAGGTCTTCTTCTTCTTCCGCCACACGGTATCGAACTCCTTGTAGAAATCGTTCATGTGATCGTAGAAGATCTCCATCATCGCCAGGTTCTCCTTCCAGCGTTTCAGTTCGGGTGAACGTTCGCTGCTGAGCTGATGGAGGAATGATTCGGCGAGGGAGATGTTCTTGCGGACGGTCCCCATGTTGAAATGGAAGACGTTGATGAAGATCTCGCTGTCCGCGATGTAGTAGTCCTTCCGGCTGTCCGCGCCGTTGCTCTTCTTGATGAAGCCGAGCGAGTTCAGACGGCGTGTCGCTTCGGAGATGAGTCCTTTGCTCCTGTTGAGCAGGCGGCAGATCTCGCCGAGGGACATCGGTTCCGGCGTGGTGAGGAGCAGTCCGATGATGAGTCCGTTCAGCCGCTTGAATCCGTACGAAGCGTACAGATTGCCGAACTCTTCGACGAACAATTTCTGCTGCGATGTCAGTTTATGGATCATCTTCTCCTCACTGTTCTGAATGTTCGGAAAATATTAAACATTCAAAACGATAAAGTCAAGAAGAGTACAGGGGAATTCTTCAGGAACGGGTCATGGAAGCGGTTTTAAAATGGGATCCGTGGATCCGGCGGGACCGGCAGGGTTTAAAACACAACGAGGGCGCCTTTCGGCGTCCTCGTTGTGTTCTTTATCGTCATCAGGTGGCGGGATGCGGCCATTGTTCCCAGCGTGTTCCCTTCACCTCTGTGTTCTCTGCGGCTGTTTACTCAGGAGCAACCGCTTGTGGAACCACACTGCGTGCACTTATAGCATGCACCCGAACGGATCATCAGGCTTCCGCATTCGTGGCACGGCGGTGCATCGGCCTGCGTCTGGAACACGTATTTCTCACCCCGCTCAACGGAAGCAACCGATTCTGCTTTCACTTCGCTCTTTGCGACCGCTTCCAGGACCGGCGTTTCGGCCAGCATAGACATCGGCTGCTCGTCCTTCGGCAGGAACTTCAGTCCCAGCCAGCGGAACAAATAGTCGCAGATCGATTTTGCGATCGGGATCTCCGGATTCTGCGTGAAGCCGGACGGCTCGAAGCGCATGTGGCTGAATTTGTCCACGAGCACTTTGATCGGCACGCCGTACTGCAGCGCGATGGAGATGGAGGTGGCGAACGCATCCATCATACCGGAGAGGGTCGATCCTTCCTTGGACATGGTGATGAACACCTCGCCCGGAGTACCGTCCTCATACATACCGGCAGTGATGTATCCTTCGTGACCGGCAATGCTGAACTTGTGCGTGTACGCGGCGCGCTCTGCGGGGAGACGGCGGCGTGCGAGACGCGGTTCGGGTTTCTTCTCTTCCTTCTTCTTCTCCACATCCAGCGAGGTGGAGAGGGGCTGGGTCCGTTTGCAGCCGTCGCGGTACACCGCCACTGCTTTCAGTCCGAGCTTCCAGGATTCCACATACGCCTGCATGATATCTTCCGGCGTCACGTCGTTCGGCATGTTCACCGTTTTGGAGATCGCACCGGAGAGGAACGGCTGTGTTGCGCCCATCATCTTGATGTGTCCCATATACTGAATGGAACGCTTCCCTTTGGCCGGCTTGAATGCACAGTCGAACACGGAGAGATGCTCCTCTTTCAGGAACGGCGCACCTTCGATCGTATCATTCTTGTCGATGAACGATACGATGTGTTCGATCGCTTCACTGTCGTAGCCCAGTTTGCGCAGCGCTTCCGGAACGGTCTGGTTGACGATCTTCATCATACCGCCGCCGACGAGCTTCTTGTACTTCACCAGTGCGATATCCGGTTCCACGCCCGTCGTGTCGCAGTCCATCATGAAACCGATCGTGCCGGTCGGCGCGAGCACCGTGGCCTGACCGTTGCGGAATCCGTTCGACTTGCCGAGCGCGATCGCTTCCTTCCACGAGGTGCTGCTTGCTTCCCACAGCGGAGCGGGAACGTAGTCGCGGGAGATCTTGTCCGCATGGATGCTGTGCTTGTTCATCACGGCCAGCATCGGTTCGCGGTTCACGGCGTAACCATTGAACGGACCGGTATGTTCGGCGATACGGGCGGACTGGGCATATGCCTCTCCGCACATCAGCGAGGTGATCGCTGCGGCATACTCACGGCCGGAATCGGAATCATACGCAAGACCGCGCGCCATCAGCAGAGCGCCGAGGTTCGCGTAGCCGAGGCCGAGCGGACGGTAATCATGACTGTTCTTCTCGATGGCCGGCGTCGGATAGCTGGCGTTGTCCACGAAGATCTCCTGCGAGGTGATCGTGATGCCGACCGCATACTTGAACGATTCCACATCGAACTCGCCGTTCTCGGTCCGGAACTTCATCAGGTTGAGCGATGCCAGGTTGCAGGCGGAATCATCCAGATACATGTACTCGCTGCAGGGATTGGATGCATTGATGCGCGCGGTGTTGGACGATGTATGCCAGGCATTCACGGTCGTGTCGAACTGCATACCCGGATCGCCGCACAGCCATGCTGCTTCTGCGATCTGACGCATCAGGTCACGGGCACGGTAGGTGTCCACCGGCTTGCCGGTACGGACCGCCTTGGTGCTCCATTCTTTATCTTCCAGGACCGCTTTCATGAAGTCGTCGGTCACGCGGACGGAGTGGTTGGCGTTCTGATACGAGACGGAATCGTATGCGCCGCCGGGGACGTTGAATCCTCCATTATATCCGGAGTCGATCAGCGCCCATGCCTTCTTCTCTTCTACTGCCTTACAATTGATGAACTCCACCACATCCGGATGGTCCGAATTCAGGATGACCATCTTCGCGGCGCGGCGGGTCTTGCCGCCGGATTTGATCACGCCGGCGAATGCATCGAAGCCTTTCATGAAGGAGACCGGACCGGAAGCGGTACCGCCGCCGGCAAGCGCTTCGCGCGAGGAACGGAGTGTGGAAAGGTTCGAACCGGTGCCCGAACCGAATTTGAAGAGCATCCCTTCCGTGCGGGCAAGGCCGAGGATCGATTCCATCGAATCCTGCACGGAGTTGATGAAGCAGGCGGAGCACTGCGGTTTCTCTTCCACGCCGACGTTGAACCAGACCGGACTGTTGAATGCCATGTACTGATTCACCAGGATGAAGCAGAGCTCATTATAGAAGATCTCCGCATCCTGCTCGGTAGCGAAGTACTTCTGCTTCCGTCCCCAACCCACGGTCGATTTTGCGACACGGTCCACGATCTGACGGACGCTGGTCTCGCGCTCCGGTGTGTTCAGGGAGCCATGGAAATATTTGGATACGACGACATTGGTAGCGGTCATCGACCAGGATTTCGGGATCTCGACGTTCTTTTGTTCGAAGATCTTCTCCCCTTTTTCGTTGGAGATCACTGCCGTGCGCAGTTCCCATTCGATCTCATCGAACGGATGCACCCCCTCGCGGGTGAAAAAACGGCGGAATGTGAGCCCCTGAACCCCCGATTTCTTAGCCGACGCGGTTTTTTTGACCGCTACTGTAGTATCACTCATTGAGTTATGTCCTCCTGTTAACGAAAACTGTTGAATAAAATTGGTATAGTTTGTCTGAATTTCAGGTTATAATAAAATTGTCGATTTTGGCAATAAAAACGGGAAAACAGGTCCTAGTTCTCTACAATGTAGAGAACGCCCCATATTCATTATGCGTAATTGATCGAGAGAAAAAAAGGAGAGAACTGCGTCCTGTGTAACTCTATGCGAATATAGATGGTTACAACACTCAAGTCAAGAAAAAAGTGAGGTCAAAAAATGCAGGAAATACACTGATAAACTTAACTTGACAATCGGAGGACATTCGATCCGGTTCTTGACAATTGCCACATAACGCCGTTATAGAACCCCGGTCGACGTACATTCCCGGAGGCCGAACAAGCGGGGATTTCGGACGGAAAACGCCGTCTGCAGACCTATAACGACCATCGTGTATAACGGCAGTTGAAAATCCTCCGGCAGTGATGCGCACCGCGAAGAGTCCGATGCGGACACATCCGCACTTCGCGGCAGGGAACGGAGGAAAAAAAATATTTTTTTGCCGCTCGAAAACATGTGCAGCAGCACGATGCGGCGCATTTTCCGTTCATTGACTTTCGGTCAATTTTTCGATAACTTTTGTCACTGTCACACTTTTTTTTCTCACCGGACCTTCTTTCAATCTTATGCAAGCGTACATACCAATTGTGATGATGATCGGGGTGGCAGCGTTCCTCGGCGTTGTCTTCCTGATGCTGCAGCGGTTCCTCGGACCGCACCGGCCGAACCCGGAAAAACTTTCCACCTACGAGAGCGGCATGCCGCCGATCAAATCGGCCCGTGAACGCTTCTCCGTCAAATACTATATGGTGGCGGTCCTCTTCATCCTGTTCGACATCGAGGTGATCTTCCTCTATCCCTGGGCCGTGAACTTTCGGGCGTTGGGATTGTTCGGATATGTCGAGATGATCCTCTTCATCGTCATTCTGCTGGTCGGGTACCTGTATATCTTGAAAAAAGGAGCGTTACAATGGGATTAGAACATGCACTGGGCGATACCGCCCTCACCACCACCATCGATTCCGCCATCAACTGGTGCCGGAAGAACTCCATCTGGCCGATGCCGCTCGGCATCTCCTGCTGCGGTATCGAGATGATGGCGTTCGCCATGCCGCGGTTCGACGTGGCGCGTTTCGGCGCCGAAGTGTTCCGCTTCTCCCCCCGTCAGTCCGACCTGCTCCTCGTTGCCGGCACCACCACCTATAAGATGGCCACCGTTGTCCGGAAGATCTACGATCAGATGCCCGACCCGAAATGGGTCATCGCCATGGGCGCCTGCACCTCGTCCGGCGGTATGTACCGCACCTACTCCGTTGTGCAGGGGATCGATCAGTTCCTGCCGGTGGATGTGTACGTCGCCGGCTGCCCTCCGCGTCCGGACAACCTGCTCCACGCATTGATGATGATCCAGGAAAAGATCCAGCGCGGCGAGAGCCGCGGTACGCCGATGACGGTCGCCGCAGAGCGCGCCGAAGAACGTCAGCTGCTTCAGATCCAGGGTGTCGCCAATAATTAATCCGTTCATTCCGCCGCCGGCGTACTGCCGGTGCCGGTGCACTGACCTACTCTTTCGATATGCTCACAACCGTCGTTGACTCGTTACGCTCCAGCCTGCCGGACAGCATCCTCACCGTCCAGGAATTCCGCGGTGAGACCACCGTGCACGTGAAGAAATCCTCCATCGTAGCCGTCTGCACCCATCTGCGCGATGATGCCGCGTCGCAGTTCGATTACTGCAGCGATATCTGCGGAGCGGATGCCTACACGCCGGAGAACCGCTTTGAAGTGATCTACAATCTGTACTCCACCGCACTGAACCACCGCATCCGCGTGAAGACGTTCGTGGACGAGTCGGACATGCATTGTCCCTCCGTCACCTCCGTCTGGCCGGGAGCGAACTGGCCGGAGCGCGAAACGTTCGACATGTACGGCGTGATCTTCGACGGTCACAACGACCTCCGCCGGATGTACATGCCGGAAGAGTTCGAATACCATCCGCTCCGGAAGGATTTCCCGATGATGGGGATCCCGGATTCGATCCCGCTCCCCCGAAAATAATTCCCTCTATACTAAAGCAGAGAATCGCACGAACCGATGAATGTAGAACAAGCAATGGAGATCCGGCAGCAGAAGATCCTCGCTGCACTGGAGAACAAGAACACCAGCGTCTATTTCAACGACGCGCTGGACAATCAGATGGTCCTGAACATGGGACCGCAGCATCCGGCCACTCACGGCGTGCTCCGTCTGCTCATTAAACTGGACGGCGAGACCGTTGCCGCATGCGTCCCCGAACTGGGCTACCTGCACCGCGGGTATGAGAAACTGGCGGAGAACTGCTCGTACCATGAGTTCATCCCCCACACGGACCGGCTGGACTACCTATCCCCGCTGATGAACAACACGGCGTATGTGCTGGCGGTCGAGAAACTGGTCGGCATCGAAGCCCCGAAACGGGCACAGTATATCCGCGTGATCATCTCCGAAATGGCCCGTATCTCTTCCCATCTGCTCGGCATCGGCGCATTGGCGATGGACGTCGGCGCACTGACGGTCTTCACCTGGTCCTTCCGCGAACGCGAAAAGATGTACGATATCTTCGAACTGCTCACCGGCGCCCGCTTCACCACCAGTTTCACCCGCGTCGGCGGACTGGCGCACGATATGACCCCGGATGTGATCACGGCCGTGAAGGAATTCTTCGACCAGTTCCCCCAGAAGTTCAATGAATGTATCACGATGCTGAACACCAACCGCATCTTCGTGGAGCGGCTGGACGGCGTCGGCATCATCAGCCGCGAGAAGGCGATCGCGATGGGCATGAGCGGTCCGAACCTGCGTGCAGTGGGATTGGAATGCGACCTGCGCCGGACACAGCCGTACCTGGTCTACAACGAACTCGACTTCAACATTCCGGTGCTGAATGACGGCGACAGTCTCTCCCGCTACTACGTTCGGCTGAACGAAGTAAAAGAGAGCGTGAAGATCATCCTTCAGTGTCTCGAGAAGATGCCGCAGGGTCCCGTTCACGCGAACGAACCGAAGAAAGTGCTGCCGCGCAAGGAACAGATCTACACCCGCATGGAAGAACTGATCCATGACTTCATGCTGATCAACTTCGGCGTGAACCCGCCGGTCGGCGAAGTGTACCATGCGGTGGAAGCATCCAAAGGGGAACTCGGGTTCTACATCCAGTCCCGCGGCGAAGGACATCCCTGGCGCCTCAAGATCCGCTCTCCCTCGTTCATGAACCTCCAGTCCACCCCGCTGCTGGTGGAAGGGGGCATGATCTCGGATATCGTCGCCGTCCTCGGCAGTCTCGACCCGGTGATGGGCGAAGCTGATAAATAGTACCATACCGCCGGAGAGGTGTACTGCCGGCGGTTCTTTTTTTTCGAACAGTCGTTCCTTTACTTTTTTATTGCAGGCTATATGTTAAACAAAGAGAATCTCGACAAGGCCACGGCGCTCTTCGCCCGGTATCCCGAAAAGAAAGCGGCGCTCCTCCCCATCCTCTGGATCGCGCAGGAGCAGGAAGGGTGGATCTCCACCGACATGATGAAGTACATCGGCGATCTCGTCGGCGTGCCGTATGCGCACGTAATGGGCGTGGTCACCTTCTACACCATGTTCAACGACAAGAAACTGGGCCGGCACCACATCGAGGTCTGCACGAACGTTTCGTGTCTGCTGCGCGGTTCGGACAAGATCGTGGCGGCGGCGGAGAAAGTGTGCGGCACGAAACTCGGTTCCACCTCGGCGGACGGCAAGTTCACGCTGAGCGAAGTGGAATGCATGGGAGCATGCGGCGGTGCGCCGATGCTCGCTATCGGCGAAGAATATCACGAGCATCTCACGGCCGAGAAAGCGGAACAGATCCTCACCAGTTTGAAATGATCCCGATGCCCGGTCCGCTCCGGACCGCAGCACGGTACACTCTATTATAAAGACTATGGAAAAATATATCCTCCCGGAGATCCCGAACTATCACCAGATCGATGTGTACGAACAGCACGGCGGTTATGCCGCACTCAAAAAAGTGCTGCAGATGAAACCGGACGAAGTGATCGACGAGGTGAAGAAGTCCAGCCTGCGCGGCCGCGGCGGCGCCTGCTTCCCCACCGGACTGAAGTGGTCCTTCATGCCCAAAGGAAATGAGAAGCCGAAATATCTTGCAGTGAACGGCGATGAATCGGAACCGGGCACGTTCAAGGACCGGCAGATCTTCGAACAGAACCCGCACATGATGATCGAAGGGATCCTGATCGGCTGCTACGCCATGGGGATCACCGCTGCGTACATCTACATCCGCGGCGAGTACGGTAAATGGATCCGCATGGTGGACAAGGCACTGGCCGATGCGTACGCGAAAGGATATATCGGACAGAACATCCTCGGTTCCGGATTCTCCACGAACATCTACACGCACAAGGGTGCCGGCGCATACATTTGCGGCGAAGAATCGGCGCTGATGAACTCCGTGGAAGGCGACCGCGGTTATCCCCGCATCAAACCGCCGTTCCCGGCGCAGAAAGGACTCTGGTCCAGCCCCACCACCATCAACAATGTGGAGACCATGACGAATGTTCCGCTCATCATCAACAAAGGGGCGGAATGGTATTCCAAGATCGGCGTGGCGAAGCACCCGGGACCGATCCTGGTCGGCATCAGCGGACATGTGAACAAACCGGGCGTGTATGAGATCCCGACCGGCGTATCACTCCTCTCCCTGATCAACGATCCGCAGTACGGCGGCGGTGTTCCCGGCAACAAACGGATCAAAGCGGTCATCCCCGGCGGTTCGTCCACGATGGTCCTGCGCGGTGAGAATCTCGAAGGGGTGAACATGGATGCCGATTCGCTGAAAGCTGCCGGCTCTTCTGTGGGTACTGCCGGTCTCATGGTGATGGACGAGGATACGGACATGGTCCGCGTGCTGGCGCGCATCGCGCACTTCTATCATCACGAGTCGTGCGGACAGTGCACACCGTGCCGCGAAGGAACGGGCTGGCTCGAGAAGATGCTCCACCGCTTCGAGCACAACGAAGCGCGTCAGGAGGATGTGGACATGCTGGTGAATGTTGCGAACCAGATCGAAGGGAACACCATCTGCGCACTCGGCGATGCCGCGGCGTGGCCGGTGCAGAGCTTCGTGAAACGGTTCCGCGAAGAGTTCGAGAAACGCGTGCGCACCGCTGAGCACTCCGCAGCGTAAGGCAGTGAATGACCGGCGCCGGCGTTGCCGGCGCTTTTTTTTTATCACAACCGACACCCCGCACCGGATTGATGACACGGTCCTTTATCCTGTCCCTTCTTTTATGTGTTTGTGCTGCTGCACAGCAGCATCCGCTCCCTGTTGAACCTTCCTCATTGCTCGAACCCGGTCATGCGCAATTCGATCTCGGCGCAGCGTACTTCGTCGATCAGCCGTTCCCGCTCTCCGGTCTCACCGGCGATCTGCTGAAGGCAGGGACGCTCCGGTTCGCCGTTTCGCTGAGCGAGTATGTGGAACTGCAGACCGACGGCACACTGCTGAATCTTCTGGATGTGAAGGAGCGGCAACCGGCGTTCAATTCTTCGATCGCATCACGATCCCGCCTAACGGGAGATATCGGCGATTTCACCGTCTGGACGAAATTCGGCGTGCTGAGCGAATACAAGAGCGGCATCGGCTTCTCCGTCCGCTTCGGCGTGCAGTTGCCGAATGCGAGCAATGAGTCCGGACTCGGGATCGATGAGATGAACTTCTATTCCCTGTTGCTCTTCGAACGGCACATCGGCGGACTCATCACTGCCAATGCCGGGCTCGGCATCCTGAGCGACCCGGTCGTCCTGGGACAGCAGCATGATGTGTTCCTGTACGGCGTGCAGTACACACTCCCCGTGGCCAGCACGACATCCCTCATGCTGCAGACGGCCGGACGCCGGGGACATTCCGGTCCGGCCATGCATCATCTTTCGAATTTCAAAGCAGGTGTGGAGCACGGCTTCGGCGACTTCACCCTGAAAGCATACGGCGTCTCCAACTTCTCGGAGTTCGACAGCTCCAAAGGGGCCGAACTCAGCATCGCCTATCTCTTCCACGTTATCACCATGAAATAGACCTATGATCATCAAACCGGCAGCATTGAAGAAAGGGGACCGCATCGGCATCGTCACGCCGGCAAGTCCCCCCAGCAGCATCGAAAAGATCTATAAAGGGGCTGAATATCTGGAACGGCTCGGATACCGGCCTGTGCTCGGCAAGAATGTGCAGAAAGTGTACGGCTATCTGGCGGGGACGGACCAGGAACGGGCGGACGATATCAATGCGATGTTCGCGGACAAGGATATCAAAGCGATCATCGCCGTGCGGGGCGGCTACGGCACGCCGCGCATCCTCCCGCTGCTGAACTACTCCATGATCAGGAAGAACCCTAAGATCCTCGTCGGTTACAGCGATCTGACCGCCCTGCAGCTTGCCATCTTCCGGAAAACGGGTCTCGTCAGCTTCTCCGGTCCGATGGCCGGGGTGGAGATGTTCAAGGGGATCGATCCCTTCACCGAGGAGCACTTCTGGTCCTGCCTTACCAGCAAGAAGAAGCTCGGTCCGGTGGTCAATCCGGACGGACGGGAACTGACCGCACTCGTGGCGGGAAAGAGCTCGGGCCGGCTGTTGGGCGGGAATCTGAGCCTGATCGTCGCCCTCGCCGGCAGTCCTTACCTTCCCTCCTTCAAGAAGTCGCTCCTCTTCATTGAAGAGATCGAGGAGGAAAGCTACCGGTTCGACCGAATGATGAACCATCTGCGGATCGCGAACATCCTGCGGGATGCGTCGGGAGTGATCATGGGGGAATTGACCGATGTGAAGGCGAGCGATACCTCCAAACCGTATCTCACTGCCGAACAGGTGATGCAGGACTACCTGTCGGACCTGAAGAAGCCTGTAGTGACCGGACTGGTGTATGGACACGTACCGCGAAAGCTCACCATCCCGCTCGGCATCTCGGCAACGGTCGACACGGCGAAAGGGATGCTCCGGTTCGACGAGGCATGCGTCCGGTAGGCTGACGTTCAGGAAAGTGTGAAAAAGTTAAGAAAATAAGCGATTTTCGCCTTCATTTGATTGACAAACCAGGCATTTGTGGTTACATTTGTAATAGAAAATTTCACCAATGCCTGCATGCAAACCGTCGCACAGAGCGGAGTCAGCGTGTGAGTGACCATTGTGTCAAGCCTGGACTCCGCAGGGTTTGACACGCATGCAGCGTTGGATGTTCCATCCGCCGCCACCGTATCGAAGTCATTTCCTGCTGAGGGATCGTCCGCGTGTTGAACATCGCAGTGTTTGCGTCCGGCCGCGGTTCGAATTTCGAAGCGCTTCACAGGGCGATCGAAGAACAGAACATCCCGGCACAGATCGCCGTCGTGATCAGCAACAATTCCGCAGCCGGTGCTCTGAGCCTGGCGCGTTCGCTCGGCATCCCTGCACTCCATCTCAGCCAGCGTCACTATCCCGATCCGGCAGCATTCCATCAGGCAGTACTGCAGACGCTCGTCCGGTACGCAGCGGACCTTATTGTGCTTGCGGGGTACATGAAGAAGATGGATGCAGAGATCGTGCGTGCGTTCCCGCAGCGCATCATCAACATCCATCCGGCGCTGCTGCCGAAGTTCGGCGGCGAAGGGATGTACGGCATGCATGTGCACACGGCCGTGATCGCCGCGGGCGAGAAGGAATCGGGCGCGAGCGTGCATTATGTGGACGAAGAGTATGACCGCGGCGCTGTGATCGCACAGCAGCGGGTGCCGGTACTGCCGGACGATACACCGGAAACACTCTCGGCGCGTGTGCTCACAGCGGAACATCAGCTGCTGCCCTCCGTCGTGAAGAACATCGCACAGAACCATCGACCGTAAATTGAAGGACCTACTTTCTTGCTGACCATCAAACGTGCTCTCATCAGTGTCTCGGACAAACGCGGTATCGTTGAATTCGCCACGGCGCTCCATCAGCGCGGTGTGGAGATCATCTCCACCGGCGGAACGCATGCATTGCTGACCGCCAATAAGATCCCTGCCGTGCAGATCTCGGACGTGACCGGATTCCCGGAGATCATGGACGGACGCGTGAAGACGCTCCACCCTGCCGTGCATGCCGGACTCCTTGCGGTGATGGACAATCCCGAACACCGCCGTCAGCTGGAAGAGCACAAGTTCTCCCCGATCGATCTGGTGGTGGTGAACCTCTATCCGTTCGAAGAGACCATCGCCAAACCTGATGTGCCGCTGCATGAAGCGATCGAGAACATCGATATCGGCGGACCGACCATGCTCCGCTCCGCCGCAAAGAATTACCGCTTCACCGCCGTCATTGTGAACCACGAACGGTACGCTCCCTTCCTGGAGGAACTGCAGACGAATAATGGCGGCGTGAGCGAAGAGACCTGCTTCGCATTAGCGAAAGAAGTGTTCCGTCACACCGCACATTATGATGCGACCATCTCCGCTTATCTCTCCCGCAGCGAGGATCCGGCAGCGCTGCCGGCGGTCTTCACCTTCTCTGCGCGCAAGACGGCGGACCTCCGCTATGGCGAGAACCCGCACCAGTCCGCAGCACTCTACGGCAGCTTCGATGCATCACTCAAGAAACTGCACGGCAAGGAGCTTTCGTTCAACAACATCATCGATGCGAATGCCGCAGTGAACCTTGTGGCGGAGTTCGAATCGCCGACCGTTGTGATCATCAAACATACCAATCCGTGCGGCGTCGGAACGGCAGCAACGCTGGAAGAGGCGTACCGCAAAGCATTCGCCACCGATACCAAGGCGCCGTTCGGCGGCATCATCGCCGTCAACCGTCCGCTGGACATGAAAGCGGCCGAAGCGATGAACGAGATCTTCACGGAGATCATCCTGGCTCCCTCCTTCGAACCGGGCGTGCTGGAATTCCTGATGAAAAAGAAGGACCGCCGGCTGGTGCAGATCGCCGGACGGAACGACGGCCGGTACGATATCCGGTCCGTCCCGGGCGGACTGCTCGTCCAGACCCGCGATCTGGCCCGCGTTACAGCAGCGGAATTGAAGGTGGTCACCAAGCGGCAGCCGACGCCGGAGGAGCTGGAAGCGATGCTCTTCATCTGGAAAGTGGCAAAGCATGTGAAATCCAACGCCATCGTCTATGGGGCGAAGGACCGCACGCTGGCAGTGGGGGCCGGACAGATGTCCCGGATTGATTCTTCGAAAATTGCCGTATGGAAATCTAAGGAAAGTAACTTATCTTTGCAGGGGAGCGTCGTTGCGTCCGATGCGTTCTTCCCCTTTGCCGATGGTCTGCTGGAAGCGGTCAGTGCCGGTGCAACGGCCGTCATCCAGCCCGGCGGTTCGATCCGTGATGAAGAGGTCATCGCGGCAGCCAACGACCACAACATCGCCATGGTCTTTACAGGCATCAGACATTTCAAACACTAAGAAGTATCATTATGGGTCTACTTGATTATTTTTCGGCGGACATCGCCATCGATCTGGGAACTGCCAACACACTCGTCTACATGAAGGGGAAAGGGATCGTGCTGAACGAACCTTCCATCGTGGCATTCGACCGGAACACGAAGAAGATCGTCGCCATCGGCAACGAGGCGCGCGAGATGCTCGGCCGTACACACCGCGACATCCGCACCATCCGTCCGATGCGGGACGGCGTGATCGCCGATTTCGAGATCGCGGAAGGGATGCTGCGCGAGTTCATCAAGAAGATCCACTCCAGCTGGATGCCGAGCCGGCGCATCGTGGTCTGCGTGCCGAGCGGCGTGACGGAAGTGGAGAAACGCGCTGTGCGTGACTCCGCCGAACATGCGGGCGCCAAGGAAGTGCATCTTATCGCTGAACCGATGGCGGCAGCGATCGGCATCGGTTTGGATGTGGAAGCGCCGGTCGGCAACATGATCGTGGATATCGGCGGCGGTACGACGGAGATCGCCGTCATCGCCCTCTCCGGCATCGTGAACGAGGAATCGATCCGCATTGCAGGGGACGAGCTGAACAACGCCATCATCCAATTCTTCAAGAAGAACCATAACATCCTGATCGGCGAACGGACCGCGGAAGCGATCAAGTGCGAGGTCGGTTCGGTGATGCCGATGAAGGAAGAAGTGACCATCCAGGTGAAGGGCCGGGACTTGGTGAACGGCATCCCAAAGACGACCGAAGCGAGTTCCGTGGAGATCCGCGAGGCACTCAACGAGAACATCTCGCAGATCATCGACGGTGTGAAGATGACACTCGAGCGGACCCCGCCCGAACTCGCGTCGGACATCCTGGACCGCGGCATCATGCTCACCGGCGGCGGCGCGCTCATCAAAGGATTGGACGAGCGTCTGCGTCTTGAGACGAATCTGCCGGTGCACGTTGCCGAGGATCCGCTCACCGCGGTTGTTCGCGGTACGGGCCGCGTGCTGGAGAACCTGGAGAAATACCAGAAAGTATTATTGACCAGCCGTCGGTATTGATGTTCAGTTTTGTGGCGGAGTTGAAGTCATCCTTCGACTCCGCCAACAAGAACAACCGCCAGCTGCGCTCAGGATGACTTGTTGGTTCCACAGATCGTACTGACAACAACGCATACTCATATTTGGCGTCGATCCATATATTCCCGCGTCCCTGAGGAAGGGACGCTTCCACATACAGCACTGAACCGTATCGGATGATCCAGCGATTCTACCAATACATCTTCCTCTTCAAAGAATACGTCATCCTGACGGCGCTCGTCTCCGTATCTCTGGTCCTGCTGGTATTCAATGACAATCCACAGGTCCGGCAGATCCGCTCCCTGACGGTCGGCACGCTCGGCGTGATCCAGCAGACCTTCTCCTTCCTTCCCAATCTGACCGCACTGCAGCAGGAGAACGAACTACTCCGCCGAGTGAATGTGAATCTGGCGGACGAGGTGAACCTGCTGCGGGAAGCCCGGCTGGAGAACATCCGTCTCCGTTCCATGATCGCGCTGCAGGAGACCTCGGTAACGCATCTGACCGGCGCGAAAGTGGTGGCAAAGAACCTGAATCTGCTCCGGAATACCCTCACGCTGAATGTAGGGAACGCGGACAGCGTCAAGGTCGGTAATCCGATCGTGACCGGCGAGGGATTAGTGGGAAGGATCGTCGCGGTGAGCGGCGGTTATTCCATCGGTCAGCTGATCGTGAACGTCGATTTCCGCGCGAGTGCGAAGGTGCAGCGGAGCCGTGTGGACGGTATCGTGGCGTGGGACGGCAAGACGCTCCTGCTGAAGAACGTCTCAAAAACGCAGGATGTGAAGGAAGGGGATGCCATCATCACCTCCGAGTACAGCAACGCTTTCCCTCCCGGCATAAAGGTCGGCATCGTCAGCGCCATCAGCGAGATCCCCAACAGTCTCTTCCAGCGCATCGAAGTGATCCCCACCGTCAACCTCACCCAGACAGAGGAAGTGTTCGTCATGGATTTCGTGCCGAGTCTGGAACGGCTCTCGATCGAACTTCAGAAGAAGTGATCTTTCCATGATGGACCGGCGGATGCACACGCGTTCCCTGCAGTTCCTCCTCTATCTCCTGTTCTGGACCCTCTTCGCACTGTACTTCACCAGTGAATCGTACATCTTTTATCAGACCCAATCCACGGCGCAGTATACATTCTGGTTCATGTTCCTGCTGATCGTCCCCGAAGCACTCGCCTGGGTCCCGCTCGGACTGATCGCGATCGCTGCAGCGGACCGGTTCCCGTTCACGCGCTCCACCTGGATGCGGATGGCTGCCGTCCATGCTGCCCTCTGCCTTGTCATCGCACTCGTGCATAGCGTTATCCATGCATACCTCGCCGGTCTCATCGGTGTCTGTCAGCAGATGCCGGCATTCATCGGACGGCCGTTCGACCTTACCGAACATATCTCGTTCAATCTCGTGCTGCGGTTCCACCGCAATGTTCTCACCTACGCCGCGATCGTCGGTGCTGTGCAGGGACTGCGGTACTACAGCGCGTACCGGGACCGGCAACTCCACGCTTCGATCCTCGAAACACAGCTGGCGGAGTCCCGGCTGCAGGCGCTGAAGCTGCAATTGCAGCCGCATTTCCTTTTCAACACCATGCACACGGTCTCCTCCCTCATCCATACCGATCCGGACACGGCGCGCAGAATGCTGGTGCGGCTGAGCGAACTGCTGCGGATGACCTTGACCGGCATGAACGTGCAGGAGCATACGCTGAACGATGAAATGGTGCTGGTGGAGAAGTATCTGGAGATCGAACGGATCCGGTTCGAGGATAAACTTCAGGTGAGGATCGATATCGGCTCCGGTACCGGCGCGTGCCTCATCCCGAACCTGCTGCTGCAGCCGCTGGTGGAGAATTCCATCCGGTACGGCATCGAGCGTTCCTCCGCACCGGGCACGGTCACCATCGCAACCAGCACCGCCGACGGCCGCATGACGGTCCGGATCAGCAATCCGGGAACGATACGGAACGGAGATGAACGATCCCTCGGGATCGGACTCTCCTCTACCCGGGACCGACTGCAGCAGCTGTACGGCGACCGCTCTTCATTCCGCTTGTTCGAGCAGGACGGACGCACCATCGCAGAACTGACCATCCCGGTGCGTGCATGAATGTGATCATCGTCGAAGATGAGCTGCACGCCCGGAAGGCGCTCCGCCGCTCACTGGAGCGTCATTCCGATGTAAAGGTCACTGCCGAGTGCAGCGACGGTGCATCGGCGCTCACGGCCATCACCACTCTCCGTCCAGATGCACTCTTCCTTGACATCCGCATCCCGGATCCCGACGGGTTCGCTCTTCTCCGCACTCTTCCCCCGGGAACCATGCCGCTGGTCGTATTCGTAACGGCGTACAACGACCATGCGGTCCAGGCATTCGAAGTGAACGCGGTCGATTACATCGTGAAGCCGTTCGAAGAGAGCAGGGTCGACCGGTCTCTGGAGCGGATCCGAACGCTCCGCGCCTCCGGAAGTATCGCCGAGGAAGTGAAGAAACTCGCCGCTGTGCTGAAGGGAATGGAACCGGAACGGAAACCGCTGATGCTGACCGTCAGGAACAGAGGGACGCAGACACTCATTCCCGTACATGAGATCGAATCCCTGGAAGCAGAAGGGGATTATGTCCGCATCACCGCGAAACAGGTCCATTTGGTCCATATGACACTGCAGCAGGTGCTGTCTCAGCTTCCTGCATCGTTCGTCCGCATCCATCGTTCCGCAGCGGTGAACACGGCGATGATCAAAGAACTCCGTTCGCGGCTGCGCGGCGATTATCTCGTTGTCCTTCTGTCCGGCCGCACTCTTCCCATGAGCCGGACATACCGGGACGCTCTTCAGTCGATCCTGCAAGTGCGATAACATCCCCTTCGGCGTCCGTTCTGCCGTCCCAACCATCCGTTCCGCCGAAATCCTTTTTGTCCGCACGTCCCCTTGCCGTATGTTGTCCTCACACCGTCAATCATCCATCACCGACCGAGGACACCATGCATCTACGGACCATCGTTCTTCTGACTGCATTCTTTCTGACACAGGTGCACAGCCAGCACTGGAAGAGCGCTTCCCCCACCCCCATCCCGGTCCGCGCAGGCAACACCGCCTCCTACGTCTCCGGAGATACCGCGTTCATGTACATCGTTTCCGGCCGGAGTCTGAACGATCTGATGACGAGTGCGGTGCAGCGGTTTAATGTGAAGGAGAACAGCTGGACGAATGTGGCGGCACATCCGACCGGACTGCTCGGCGGAGCAACGGCTGTTCTGAAGGATTCGCTCTACGTGATCGGCGGAGTGATCGATCCTCCCGGTTCCGGTGAATCGACCGTCTGGAAATACAGCATCCGGGAGAATGTCTGGAAGACCGCGCAGCCGCTCCCGCTCTATCACGGCGATGCGAAAGCGGTCGCCTATCAGGACAGTCTCATCTATATTGCTGGAGGGTTCAATGGCTCGTCTCCGGCATTGGTGTTGGTCTACAACGCCCACACGAATAGATGGCGGTACGCTACCGGCATCCCTTCCCCGGCACAGCTCAATTTCGGGGGATTCTCCATCAGCGGTGACACATTGGTGTACATCGGGGGGACGAATTTCTTCTTTTCAACGAGTTACTACAACGATGTTCATGTCGGTGTGATCGACCAGAATGACCGTGCGAAGATCGTCTGGACCAAAGGTGCGTCGTTCCCCGGTGCGACCCGGACCTTCTTCGATGCCAATCAATGGCAGAACGGCATCATCATGACCGGCGGGAGTACGAACAATACATTCTCGACGCGTTCAGACGAACAGTATCATTATGACGCCGGACGGAACGTCTGGACGAAACTTCCGAACAAGCCGACCGCATGGCTGACCGGACAGAGTGCATCCGTGAAACTCCCGAACGGGGAATGGCAGCATATCTGTGCCAGCGGATACGGCGCGGCGGGTTATCTGACAAGCACCGAGATCTTCTCTAACGCGCCGGTCTCGGTAAAAAAAAATGATGCGTCGTTCCGGTCCTTCGCAACGCTCGAAGTGTATCCCAATCCGTTCAACCCTGAAACGACGGTCCGATACTCGCTTCATGAAGAGGCAATCGTTCAGATCGTCATTACGGATATCCTGGGAAGAGTGGTCTTTCGTTCCGTGCCGGACGTGAAGAATGCCGGATCGCATTCAATGCGCTGGAATGGAGGATCCGAATCTGGAATTGCAGGGTCTACTGGTGTCTATCTGCTGACACTGACGGCGGAGACCGGGAGTGATGTTTATACGGAGACGAAACGACTCATGCTTCTGCGGTAGAAGCATGCCGCGTGTGAGCGCGACCATGCAGTTTGCATTGCAAACCGAAACTGCAGAGTGTTCTGTGAACTCCAGTTACAATGTGAAGCCGATGCCGTACCGATGCACCCCGTCGAACCGCTGCAGCGTGGCATACGCGTAGTTGATCTCCACCATGTACGAGCCGATGGTGACCCGTCCGCCGAAACCGGCGTTGAAACCGAATTCATCCGTGTTGAACGAATATCCCGTCCGGGCGAAGAGACGGTCCTCGTAGGAATATTCGGCGCCCAGATGGAGATGCTCCGGACCGGTATACGGCTGCACAAGATCGGCTGCGACCATGAGTGTTTGACCTTCCGTTCGTTCGCCGATGAACTCGAACGCTTCCACAGCAACCGCTGCATGGTAGGATAACGGCAGCAGGAACGGCACGTTGGAATAATTAGCGCGGATCGGTTCTGCGCCGGGATACGGCGGGGCGTAATAGAAATCCAACGCCTTTCCGCTGTACGCACGCGACGCGCCGATATTGTTCGCCTGGAACGCCAGCTGCATTCCGTGGAAGCGCGTATCGAACGTGGCGCCGAAATCGAATGCGATGCCGCTGGCGGAAAGTGTATAGAGATCGTTCCGGACATACTTCAATGTTGCTCCGACCGACAGATCGGTCGTCACGCGGTAACCAAGCGTTGCTCCAAGCGCGATATCACTGGTGCTGTAGAGCTCTCCGGTTCCGCGCGGCGCTTCGATGGTGGTGATCTCGATATCGCCGGACGACAGATAGATCACACTGCCGCCGATGGTGATCTGATCGGTCAGCGGTATAACGGCGCCGAAGAATCCATGGTCCATCTCTGCCACCCACTGCGTGTATTCCGAGGCGATCCGGACGGAAGGGATCATCGTGATGCGCGCCGGATTCCAATATAATGCGGTGGCGTCATCCACGATCGCTGCAGCAGCGCCGCCCATGCCCATCGCGCGTGCCCCGACGCCGATGTTCAGGAATGCGGAACCGGATGCACCGTTGTTGTTGGCGTTCCCCTGTGCATCGGAGAATGCCGGCAGCAGGAACAGCGCTGCCATCATCGGTATGAACGGTCTGAATGTGTTCATCGGTCTCTCCTTTTCGTGCTATTTCCGTATGGTCAGCAGCACCACGGTCTGCTGGAATGTCAATGGTGCGATATCGATCATCTGCACCCGCTCAAAGATCTGAACGGTCCCCCGCACCTGCACCGTCAGCGGTGCGTACGTGCGGACCTTGGTGGAGTCCGGCCGGTACACTTCCTGGAACGGGACCCCTTCATACAACTCCTTCCCGGCGACGATCACCGGAAGATCGGCCGTCAATTCCGCATACTGCCCCGGCGGAACGGCGATCGAATTCTGTATCACCGGAGGACGGATGATATTGCTCCGGGTGATGGTCAGCACCTGTCCGATTCTCGGCAGCGGCGCCGTCACGAAACACTCGATGCGTCCTTTGATCAATGCTTCCCCCTGCAGCAGCTGCGGATAAACGTTGAGCACCTTCAGCTGGACTTTCATATTCTCGCTTCCTAACAGCGCACCGGTCGTATCCTCCACCACGTACACCGTATCGGCTGAGAGACGGGTGAATGATGCTTCCAGGACATCGGTCGGCTCCACATACGGCGGGAACGGCTCCTTGCAGGAGAAGAGTCCCGCAGCAGCGATCAAGAGTATGATACCGAACCTGTTCATGATCATTCTCCCAATACCACGGCGAATTTTTTGATGACGGTCTCACCGCTCTCTCCCTGAATGAGCGCGATGAGCAATTGGCTTCCCACACGGTTCCCGGCGCTGTTCCGCAGGTCCCACTGCTCGGTGGAACCGCCGCTGTGCTGCAGTTCCTTGACCAGTTCCATCGAGACGGTGTAAATACGGATGGAGCACTTCTCGGGGAGATAATCGAACCGCAGCACCGGATCACCGGCGGACCGTTGTGCTTCATGCCGCACGAGATATGGATTCGGAACGATCCGCACCTGGTCCAGCACCTGTTTTGTGCTCGGAATGACCGATGCGTTCCCGACCGCATAGGTATGCAGACTGTTGAACGGCAGTGCTCCGCGCACTCCTCCGGTAAGGATGAATCGGACCTTATCTCCTGCAGAGAAATCGGTGACACCTTTCACCGCTGAGACGGGCCAATTGTGACCGAGCGTTCTTCCCATGTTGGCGAAATCCATCACAATGCGGAGATTTTCGATACTGAGCACGTTGGCAAATTCCCAGATGGTCGCCGTATCGATGGGACTCCGATAGTAATACTTGTTCACCCCTCCTTTGTTGATCGTGATCAGCGACGTCGACTTCATGTTCTTGGCATACCGCGCGATCGCCCATTCGTTCTTTCCGGGGAACGTGAACAGATCGGTCGCGGCGAACGGTGAGAGTGTCCGACCCGAATTCAGTTCCGTTACTTTCACATTCAGATACTGGAAGATCTGCTTGGCCGCAGCGTTCACCGTATCGGTCCCGCCGGGAAGGAACTCGACCTCGTAGGTCGACTCTCCGAGCGTATTCAACGGCTCCCGGAACCCGGCGACAGAATTGAAGACCGTGTCCTTCGTATAAAGCGGCGTATCCGGCGTTGGACCTCCGCTGATCGTGATCACCGTGTCCACGGCAAGCGGTTCGGTGAGCTGCGTCAGCTGCCAGTCGAACGCAATATCAAAAGAATTGAGCGAGAAGAGATTCTCCATGACGAAAGTACCGCTCTTCGCACCGGCGGAAGCACTATCCCCCCGGTAGGAGAGTCCCGGTGTGAAGAAGAACGACTGACTCAAGCTCGACTCTGGACTCCGGACAACGATAGGATAGATATATTGACCGCTGGAGCCGAAGGTTGTCACAGAGACGGTGATACTCTTTCCTGAAAAATAATTACGGAAATTCCCGGCGCTCCGCCGGATGATGCGCAAATTCCCCACAAATCCTTTCACCCCGGTCATTCCCGAGAGCGTGACCGGAGCCGGAGACCGGTCGGAGGGGTACGACCGCGGGGTGGTCATGAGCGTTTCGGAGGGCGACTCCATGAACGGACGGTACGGCGAAACGACACTGTCCGCATACGCGGAGAGATAGTAATAGTACCGGAGTTCATTCCGTAAGCCTTCGCCTGCAGTGAGTGAACCGCTGTTATTGTCATCACCGATGTCGAACAGCGAATGCGGCAGCGTGGAAGGAGCCGGCTGTGTGTTCGGCGGCGGACCTTTCCATTCCCGGATCATCGTGAACGGTCCCTGCGGCAGCCGTCCGCGGTACAGACGATAGCCGGAGAACGGTGCGTTCGTCGTCCCTTCGGCAAGACTGTCCCACGTGATGAAGACCGCCTCTTCGAATGGATAGACGAAGATCTCCGGACGGACCGGGGTTTGTCCGGTGAGCAATGTGCAAATGGTCAGTATGAATAATAAATGTTTCAGTGGAATGATTCTTTCAACTCGGCAAACCTATCTCCAACATCTAGTGTCATTTCTAATAATTAGCTTTGTGTTGGTAATGAGCATCCTTCGACTCACCATCCAGGGAATGCCGGGTTCGCTCAGGATGACTCTCGTGAAATACAAACTGATTAATTTGAAATGGCACTAGTAGCATTCTCAAAAACACAACTGTCACCCCCGAGTGTCCCGCTTTTTGGACTCCGCCATGGCGGGACTCATAAAGCGGAGCTCCTATCGGGGGATCCAGTATGCTGCCTGCCCGCCTCAAAAATTATGGATGGCAGGCGGGGATTCCCACTAAAAGTCTCGCCCATCAGGGATTCCGCATTGCGGGATTCCTGATGGCGGAACATGAGGGAATGACACATTGAATACCATTTTTGAGACCGCTTCTACGGAAATCAAAACGTTCCCTTACAACTCCGCCCTCACACCGATGCGCACACGGCGGGGGGAATCCCATGCGGAAAGGTCCTCCAATTCCCCGCCGATGCGGCCGCTGGAATCGGACCATCGGGGATTCCGGCGGTTCAGCACATTGCGCGCATCAACGAACAGGAGCAGCACCACATCCTCCGAAAAACGGAAACGTTTGGACGCTTTGATATCGACCGTGCTGACATTGCTGAGCCGCGAATTGTTCGGAACGAATTTCAGCGTGGAATCGAGCGGCGTGAATCCGTCATACGTCGGATAGAACGTGTACGGACGACCGGATGCGAAATTCCACAGCACTGACAGATCGGTTTCCAGCGGCAATTTCAGATTCAGGATCGCTTTCACAGTGTGGCGCTGGTCCCAGCTGAGCGGGAAGAGCTTTGCCGGTGCCGGAAAACCCCATTGATAGTACTCCAATCCCTGCTGCGCATCCTGCGACAATCCTTCTGCTGCCATGTAAGTGTAGGAGAGCGAACCGGTGATATCGGCCTCTCCCTGTTTCATCACTGTCAGTTCCATGCCGGTGGCGCGGGCATAGGGATTGTTCACAAACTCCGCAAAACCGTAATCCCCCGCCGTCCGCGCCAGCGATGGGATGAACGTCTTCACATCCACCTGGTTGAATGTGGTCTTATCGAAGTACGTCGCCGATAGGACCACGGCGTTCAGGAATGCATACTTGGCACTCACTTCCCAGGCGCGCGTCTTTTCCGGCTGCAGGTCCGGATTCCCGACAAGCACACCGACCCCTTTTTGCAGGCTGACATTGTTCAGTCCGGAATAGAGGAAATCAAAGAGCGGGAACTGCACGTAATGACCGTAATTGATGAACATGTATCCCTGCTCAGCGAACGGCGCGGAGAATCCGATGCGGGGACTCAGCACGTATTTTGCCGATGCCGGTACATAGGACGTGATGTTCGTCTGATACTCCTCTTCCGAGATCGGGACCCGTTCCGCTGCCGGCCGCTGTGCGGTGGGATCCAGGAAGTCGAGCCGGAGTCCCAGATTGAAGAGCATCCCTTCCCTGCTCAGTTCGATCTTGTCCTGCACATACGCGCTGCCGGAGAACGGAGCGTACCGGTAATCCGAACTATAATTGAGGAGCGGTTTGTTCACGAACGGTTTTCCCCAGACATTCTTGCGCGGTTCGAACTTCACCACATCCGACGCGATGGAATAGAAATTGTATTCCACACCCGCTTTCAGCAGATGGTCCTCTGAATACTGATAGGTCCCGTCCGCTTTGAGCGTAGTGATGGTCTGCTCATTGTCCGACCACCAGAGCCGCTTGCCTCCCACCACATACCGGAGGAAGAAGTCGTACTGGAACAACGTCGTATCGGCAAAGGTCTTGTCCACTGTTCCCAGGTGGGACCGCTGACGGTATTGACTGACACTCACCGTGTAGAACAGCGACGGACTCAGAGTATGCGAACCGATCAGCGCCGCGCGGTACGACTGCCGTTCGCGCTCGGGGAGTCCGTTCAGGTTGAACCGCCAGCTGAACTCATAATCCCGGTACTGTTTCAATGCGCCCAAAAGCTGTGCTGAGAGCTTCAGTTCCGGGGTGACCAAGTACTGCAGCTTGGTGAACCCGGTGATCTCGGATTCGATCGGTGAGGCGAAGAAGCGGGACGCATCCTGCCAGAACCGTGTATCGCTGTGGCGGTAGGTGACCGTTCCAAAATAGAAGAACTTGTCCTCAAGGATCGGTCCTCCCGCACCTGCTTCGACCTCCGCGGAGCGGTTGGTCTGGTCGCCGGTCATCAGCTGATCGCTCTCAGCGCGGAGCGTGAACCGGTGTACATTGGAACCGCCGGTGGTGATGATGTTCACCACACCCGAGAGAGCATTGCCGTATTCCGCTTCATAGCCGCCGGTCTGGATGTTCATCGATGCGATAGAACTCCGCGGCAGATCGGTCCCGGCTCCGCCGCCGATCACATCCTGCACCGGCAGTCCATCCACCAGATAGAGGGTCTCGGTGGTCTTCCCGCCGCGCACATGCAGGTCGCTGGTAACGCCGGGCTGCAGCGCGATGACATCGGCGAACGTGCTCACCGGCAGGAGTTCCATCTCGCTGCGCCCCACGGTATGGACCGTTCCGGTGACATCTTTCAGGATCGGCGGGCGGGCGGCGTTCACTTCCACCGCGCCGAGCACCAGTGATGATTCGGTCAGGAGGATATCAACGCGCGTGCGCAGGTCCGCGGTGATGATGATATTCGTCATCACATACGGCGCATACCCCAGGAGCGATGCCGAAAGCTTGTAGGTTCCCGCAGGGATATTCGTGATGACGAATCGTCCGTCCGTTTGGGACACGGTGCCAAGTTTCGTCCCTATCAGGACAAGATTCACGCCGGGGAGCAGAGCATTCCCGTTCTTATCCCGCACCGTTCCTTCCAGGATGCCCGATGTACCGGCAAGAGAGCATTCGCCGATGATCAGCATGGCCAGAATCATTGTGCGGCCGGCAATATGTCCTGTTAATCTATTCATGATCACTCGGCAAACACCACTGCGAACTTCTTGATGATTCTCGTCCCCTGCGGCGTAGAGATCTTGGCGATCAGCAGCTGACTGGCCACCTGCTGACCTCCCTGCGTCCGCAAGTTCCACTCCGCCCTCGAACCTCCCGAATGATGCAGTTCCGCCACCAGCTCTAGTGCCGTTGTATAGATGCGGATCGTGCATTCATCCGGCAGATAATTGAAGAAAACGGCCGGACGGTCAATGCTTAGTTGAGCCGCATGCGTCACAACGAACGGATTGGGTACGATGCGGATGTTCTCCAGTTCGAACGGCGACGATGACGGTGAATTCTGGATGGACTGGATAACGATGCCGTCACTTTCCATGATCTCCGTTTTGAGCGCCGGTACTCCTTCGTCGAATGCGGTCAGCTTATAGAAATACTTCACATTGGTCAACAGCGGGCCTCCATTATCCCCCACCGTATCACGATATTCATGGACGATACTGTCCCGTCCGCTCTTCCACTCCCGTAATAGTTTGAATGGACCATTCTTGGCCGGAGCGAGATATAGCCGATACCCAGAGAACGGTGCTCCCAGCGAATCGGGGATGACCGGATCGACGGACCGCTCCGCTTTGGAATCCCACTGGAGGTGTATTCCATCGTATGATGGCGTCACAGAGAGTGTCGGCGAATCGGGCGGTGCCGGCTTTTTGATCCCTTTAGCATACACATTCTGCACGATATCGTTCAACATCAATAAATCCTGCAGGCTGTAAGCGAACATTATTCCTATGGAGAATCGAACAGTGTCACCGATTTCCATACGGAATGGTCCAGTACCGTAGTTTTTTACTTTTATACCGCTTTCTGCACTTCCACCCGATATAGTGATAATTCTATCTGGAGATTCTATCAACGGAAATGATGCAATATTATTGTACCTGAGTATGTCATTATGGTATTTGTTAAATACCCTGTTTACCATATCGCTTTTCCAGTGCGACATCCCGATGTGGTCAGGTGAATCTAAAATATCATACCCGCAATAACCTTGTTTTGAGGGATCATATTGCAGCGGCCTATTATTATATGCTAAGGCAAGGTTTCTGAATGGTTCTTCACCGAAGAATCGATATACTGTTGTATCTGGCGTATTAAAAAACTTGTCATTTTCAAAATATACCTGACCAATAAATCCCGTAAAGCATGAATCAAGCGCTGAGCCGGATTTGTTGATGATCTCATAGGAGATGATCATGGCATCCTTTAACATCCCCTCAAATGAGTAAGCGGTCACCCGCACTTCAATACCGATAGGAAGACTCATGGTATCATCCGGAGCATCCTTTCGGATGAACTCTGCATCGGCTCGTGTATCGGTGTCTTTGAAGACTGCGAAGAAATCTTCGTCCGATTTAAATACAGGTGCATACCGCGATCGCTCGGTCATCGAATGAACATAGGTTTCTTTTCCTGACACAACCCGAAGCGGCCAATCCGGGAAGTTGTTGCCGCTGATATCGACCCCTTTCTCATCATAATCTGTGCTGACATATGGGATATAATTCGGACTGTCGATATACCTCCATCCCACGCCGCCGAATGCCGTATCAGTTGGTTCTTGCGGGTCACCGATGACTCCAGGAACAAATTGATTAAAAAATGTTCCCAGCCAATTGTACCCCATGAAATTATTGGATGATGAATAATGTATCCGCCCTTTGATCTTGCAGCCAAAAAATAAGCCTGAATTCCATATCGGCCATAGTCGAGCTAATACCGAATACCGGGGCCACTCAGTCCCTGTAAGTGCTGAATAACGGGCACAATCAAAAATAGCTCCATCGTTATAGAATTTGAAAAAGATATTACTCTTTGATGACGTCCGTTCAATGACCGACGGAAGTTTGAAATAATCATTATTGGACTGGGGCATTACCCTTTGAAATGCAGATGCTAAGAGCAATAGACAAGCACACAC
>JAVBYA010000345.1 GCA_030824295.1 Bacteroidota bacterium | reverse complement strand
AGCTGGCGGTCTCCGATGTGCTGGTGAACCTGCTGGGTCTCGAATTCAAAGGAGTGGCACGGCAAATGGCGGGAAAAATGTTCCTGAAAATGTGATTTGACGGTCAAACACCCATCCCGATAAATCCCCGATTCCTGCTTGTTCTTCTTTCCCATTCCGCAAAAAATCCCTATCTTATCTGAAGAAATGTTCATCATCGGTGAAATAGCGGTCGACGAATCGGTTTCGGGAACGAAATTTGCATGCGACCTGAATTCCTGTAAAGGGGCGTGCTGCACGTTCCCCGGCGGACGCGGCGCACCGCTCTCGGATGATGAGGTCGAATCGGTCCGGCGTTCCTTCCCTGCCGTGCGGCATTTCCTGCCGCAGGAACACCTGGCGGTGATCGAGAAACACGGGCTGACCGACGGAGGGCCGGGCAACTACGCGACCCAGTGTGTGGACGGCAAAGCATGTGTGTTCGTCTATTATGACGGCGACATCGCCAAATGCGCGTTCGAACGGGGGAACGACGAAGGGTTGACCGAATGGCGGAAGCCGCTCTCCTGTCACCTCTTCCCGCTCCGGATCCGCAACCATGGAACCGAGCTCCATTATGAATATTTCAGCGAATGTGCACCGGCGCTGGAACGGGGAAATGCCGAGGATGTGAACGTTCACCGATTCGTTGCCGCACCGTTGGTGCGGGCGTTCGGGGATGAGTGGTACCGGCAATTGAACGAAACGATCATGAATCAAAAATCCTGATGCTCCATCTTTCCCAACAACAGAAACTGCTCCAGAAACTCACGCCGCAGCAGATCCAGTATCTGAAACTGCTCCAGCTGCCCACGCTTGCGCTCGAACAGATGATCAAGACCGAGCTGGAGATCAATCCTCTGCTTGAAGAAGGAGTGGACGGAGAGACGGAACAGGAACAATCCTCGGATGCCACCCCCGCCGTAGAAGAGGAAGCGAAGGTCGAAGAGGAAGAGAAGAAGAAGGACGAGTTCTCGTTCGAGGATTACCTGAGCGACGAGGAATCGTTCGCACCGCGCCGCGAAGTGCAGCAGCAGAACGACGACGATGAACGGGAGGAGATCCCCATTGCCGCCACCACGCCGCTGGCGGAGAAACTGCTCGACCAGCTCCACCTGGCCGACGTGACGGACATGGGGCTCCAGGTGGCGGAAGAGATCATCGGCAACATCGATGAGGACGGCTACCTGCGCCGGGACCTGGAAGCGATCGTCAACGACATCAATCTGAGCAACAAACTCCATCTGACCGTACCGCAGGTGGAAGAGGTGCTGCAGCTCATCCAGCGGCTCGAACCGGTCGGTATCGCCTGCCGTTCCCTGCAGGAGTGTCTGCTGGTACAGCTGGAATTCTCCAAAGCGGACCACCGTCTGGTGGAACTCGGGAAACGGCTCCTGCGGGACCATTTCGACGAGTTCACCAAGAAGCATTACGAGAAGATCGCCGAGATCCTCCAGATCACCATCGACGATGTGAAAGGGATCCTGGAGATCATCGCGCATCTCAATCCTAAGCCGGGCGAAGGGACCATCGACGCCCAGCAGAACTACCTCACACCGGACTTCATCGTTACGAAGGACGAAGAGGAGTTCATCATCCAGCTGAACGACAAGAACGTCCCCCCGCTCCGCATCAACCGCAACTACAAGGATCTGATGTCCAAACGCAATAAGGACGTCGGCGCCGACACCAAGCAGTTCCTCCGTTCCAAATTCGATGCGGCCAAATGGTTCATCGCTTCCATCTACCAGCGGCGCGAGACGATGCTGAAGGTGATGCAGGAGATCGTCAACCGGCAGCGTGATTTCTTCGATACCGGCGAAGGACTGAAACCGCTCATCTACAAGGATATTGCGGAGGTCATCCGGATGGATATCTCCACCATCAGCCGCGTGGTGAACGGGAAGTATGTGCAGACAGACTTCGGCGTGTTCGAACTGCGGTATTTCTTCAGCGAAGGGATCAGCACTCAGAGCGGCGAGGATGTCTCCAATAAAGAAGTGAAGGCACGTATCCGCGAGATCCTGACCGCCGAGGACAAGAGCAAACCGCTCAGCGACGAGGATATCGCCGCCATCCTGAAGGAGAAGGGATTCAACATCGCCCGCCGCACCGTGGCCAAATACCGCGAATCGATGATGATCCCGGTCGCACGCCTCCGCCGCTCGATCTGACCATCCAAAAAAACAGTATCACCACAGAAGCACGATGCCACAGAGCCCACAGAGAATATTGTTGACCGACTCTCCAGAGTCGGTCTATTCTTTACAAAAGAACGAACAACATCCCGCAGAAACCGCAGAATTCCGCAGAAAATAATTCTCCGACAGAAACGAGTCTGTGCTAACACTGTAGCCGGGATGGCTCATCCCGACAAAATATATTTCAAAGAGCAAACCGCAGAATGCAACGCAGTGTAGGATAGTATCCCGTTCAGAAAAACATTACCACGGAAGCACGGAGCTAGAGTGAAGAAAAGTTCAAACAGCATCCCGCAGAAACCGCAGAATTCCGCAGAAAATAATTCTCCGACAGAAACGAGTCTGTCCTAACTCTGTAGCCGGGAAGGTTCATCCCGGCAATAAATATTTCAAAGAGCAAACCGCAGAATGCAATACAGTGTGGGATGGTATCGCGTCCAGAAAAACAATACCACGGAGGCACGGAGCCACAGAGCACACAGAGAAGAAATGTTGACCGACTCTCCAGAGTCGGTCTATACTTTGCAAAAGAACGAACAGCTTCCCGCAGAAACCGCTGAATCTCGCAGAAGCAAATCCCCCTCCCAATTACGGGTCTCTGCTATAACTGTAGCCGGGAAGGTTCATCCCGGTTATCCAAAGTCTAGAGAGCAAACCGCAGACGCACCGAGCCACAGAGCACACAGAGAAGAAATGTTGACCGACTCTCCAGAGTCGGTCTATGAGGGTGAGCGTCACCTTCATGCACTGCTATTTTTTAGGTGACGCTCACCCCTATCAAAAAAAAACCCCGAACATTGTTCGGGGTTTTTTGTTGTACTGCAATACTTTCCGTTCCTATAACCGCAGGCGCATGCCCATGGTGAACGAACCGGTGCGGAAGCTGTTCGGGTTGGTGATGATGGCGATGGACTGTGTAGCGAAGTCCAGATCGAAGGTGTTGGCAAGATGGATGCCGAACCCGAGCGACCACGCGAAGCGCTCACGGCCGCCGACCAGGATGCCGGTCCGGAGCGGCAGCCAGCCCGCCAGCGGATCGAGTTCCATGCCGAGCGAATACTGCGCAAGTTTCGTGTTACCCGCCACTTCATTGAAACCAAGGTGAAGGTCCGCCGCGACCATCCAGCGGAACGGCAGCGCATCGATGATATCGTCCAGCTGCACCGCCACACCCACATGCATCGCCGTCGGAAGGTCATACGTGAATCCGGTCGTGTCGATGGTCCGCCCTTTGAACGCGGTCTTCAGGGATTCTTGCGCCGCTTTCTCTGCGATATTATCCACGGTCAAATTCGCACTGCCGATGACCGCTTTGGTCTGTTTGTCCCAGGTGATGGAACCGATATCGGTCACGCTGGCACCGAAGCGCACGGAGTTGAACAGGAACGCTGATACACCGACATCGAATCCCATGCCGGTACCGACCGGTTCCGGCGAATCGGGGTCCGGGATGGCGGTGAACTGCAGGAAGTCGAAGTTCGCATTCAGGTTCGTAAGGTTCTTTCCGGGATCCTGCGTGATGATGAGCGGCGTGTTGGAGATGGAGGAGTTGTACTTGTCCGTGATGACATAGCCGAGACCCATCAGGTACTTTGCACCGACACCGATCGTGACCTCATCGATATCCGGCGTACTGAACGGCAGCATGTATGCGGCGGAGAAGTTCACTTCTGCCACTGCCGAGGCATTGATCGCTGTGCCGCTCAGATCGTAGGTGGATCCTTCCGGTGCGAATCCGTTCAGCAGGAATTCCAGATATCC
>JAVBYA010000500.1 GCA_030824295.1 Bacteroidota bacterium | reverse complement strand
GATCGCTCGCGGTTTGATGATGAGCACGGAGGAAGCAGTGGAGAATATCGATGCAGTGACGGTCATTGAATGATGAAAATACCAAATATCACCGCGATTTCAAAGACGGTCAGCACATATTTCCCCGGTTGTATTGCATCAGCGGACGAGAATGAGTATTTTTGCTTATCTGCTATGTCAATCCACCATCCTTTCATTATGCAAGGAGTTCCAATGAAGAAAAATCTTACCATCGTGTTCCTTTCTCTGCTTGTCTCCGCTTTTGCGTTCGGACAGGTCCATCTTGGAGGGAAATTCACTCCGAAGACGACACTCGTCAAACCGGACAGCGCATTTTTCGGTGATATCGGCATCCGCGGTTCGTGGGTGGCACCGGATATCGACAATGACGGGAAACCGGAGATCATCGTCACCGACTATACCAAAACCGGCCGCGTGCATGTCTTTCAGGCTGCCGGCAACGATACACTGGAGTGGATCTGGTCCTCTCCCCGTTTGGATACATTGGCTGGTCTGCCGTACGGAGCCGGACTTGGCTCTACACCGCGTGTTGTCCGTTCCGGCGATCTGGACGGTGACGGAAAAGGCGAGATCATCTTCCCGCGTGCCGGAGCTACCGGCGGATTTTTGGTGTTCGAGTGGGACGGTGTGAACGGAAGCCATAAATTCGGAACGATCCCCTCTGCGTTCATTCCTCACAGCATCACCTATGCATCGAACATGGGCGATCTTGCCGGAAAAGCGATCGAAAGCGGTCTTCAGCTGAACATGGAGCATTTCGAGATCGATGACGTGGACGGCGACGGAGCCCAGGAACTGCTCCTTCCGAAGAACCTCTCCGGAGCACTCAATGATGACTTCCTCATCATCCATACCGTGAGCACGTTCGAGTTCGAGAATCAGGGGTTTGCATCATTCGAAGTTGAAGGCAGCACACGCCGATTGGCCAGTGCAAAGTTCGGCGGCGGTTCGCCCTACGCGATCCATCCCGCTGACCTGAACGGTGACGGAAAGAAGGAATTGGTCCTTCACAATTGGAACTATTCCGATTACTGGGTCATCAAATCGACCGCAACGGATACGTATGTGCTCCCCGATACTGCCAATACAACTCAGGGAAATCAGTTCTATCAGATGACCAATCCGTTGGATTATGTCGCTCTCTTCGGCGGTATCGTTGCCAATCTTGATAAGGACAACAATCAAGAGGTCTACTTCCCGCTCTACGGTGGACTCAGCGATACATTGGACGGTGCAATGTTCGTCGTGGACTATAATGAAGGCGATGATGTCCAAAAGGCGAGCGGTGCGCATGCGGTGAAGATCGCAACGAAGGTCTCGCAGAGCACCGGCGGCGCCGGTATCTCGAACTTCACGGGCATCGAGGCAGATCTGGACCGGAACGGGAAACGTGAGATCCTGATCGGTTCCGCATACCCGAGCAACGTTGTGGCGATCGAATACAACGGCAGCGGTTCACTCCGTGATCCGGCCAGCTATACCCGGAAAGTCCTCTACACCGGAGAATCAGGTGTGTATGCATCATTAACGTACCGCGATTCACTGGGAACATTGGATACCGTGAAAGTGATCGGCGAAGGATTCGTGTCGAAGATGTCCAAAGAGATGGATATTGACGGCGACGGCCGTGTGGAAGTGGTCCTTCCCTACCAGTCCGTTGCTGATTCCATCACCTATTCCTGGCAGCATTTCGACAACTTGACCCAGGCATTCATCGAAGATTCCGCGAAGAAAGTGACCAATCCGAAAAAATGGACCTTCCGTATCCTTGAATCGGATATCGTCGGTTCCGTCAACGGCAAAGATTATGCGGTCATCACGCCTGAGGATTACACACTGAATCAGAACTATCCGAACCCGTTCAATCCTTCCACCACGATCAATTTCGTTCTGCCGCTCAGCAAGAAGATCACGCTGCGTGTGTATGACATGGTCGGCAAAGAGGTCGCTACACTGGTGAATGGTGAGGAATACGGCAAAGGCTCCCATGCGGTCGTCTGGAACGGTAAGGACAAGAGCGGTAAATCCGTTGCATCCGGCACCTATATCGCTACAATGACCACAGGGAACATCTCCAAGAGCATTAAAATGATGCTGCTGAAGTGATTCAATCAGTCATGGCATGACTTAAGTGATGCCATGACTGACCTTAAAGGTCAATCAAAGAGGCACCCTTTTCGGGGTGCCTTTTTTTATGCCATAAATCTGACAAGATTGCCGAGTTCCTTGGATCGACGTCAACGGAGGGCACTATACTCACTCGCAGCGATGTGAGGACAAACCTGGCTGCTAAATACGCTAAGCATTGAATTGAATACCGGAGAATGGTACAAAGAAAAAGGCACCTCGCGGTGCCTTTTTCTTTGTACTATAACGCTGAGAAACTTCGGTCAATACGTGATGCTCACCGAGATATATTGAACGTCATTCAGGCGGCCATGATCAGCAAAGGCATAATCGATCTTGATGCCGTTCACATTGTTCAGCTGGTAATTGATACCGGCTCCCCATGTGAACCCTTTCTCCGAGTTCTCCATCAGCAACGCATTGTATCCTATCCGGCCGAAGAACATCTCATCGAATGCGACTTCAAGACCGGAATTCACATACTCCACATTGTCGTTGGGATGGGTCGCATCGACGGATGCCGTTGCACGGACCATATCCATGTTCAGCACATCCATAGCGAGTCCGATGCGGAACTGCAGCGGGATGTCGTAGGATTCTGTCTTATAGAGCGACTGTACGTTCTGCGGTCCGACCCCTTGTCCCCCGCCGGGGAAATTATTGAACGAGATATCCTGACCGTCAAGGCGCATCTTCGTGCCGAAGTTGGAGATGCTCGCGCCGATCTTCAGATCGTTGAACGTGGTCGTGTAGATCGTTCCGATATCGAAGGCAAACCCGGAGGAGGACATGTTCCAGATCCCTTCGCGGATGTATTTTGCGGTGAGCCCGATCGAGAACCGATCGGTCAATGAGCGGGCGAACGTGAGCCCCATGGCAAAGGCATTGTAGCTCCACCGGCGGCCGTCCCCTTCCGGATTGATCTCGGTCCGGACGATCTCTTCCGGCATACTGAGCGTGGTCACGGAAAGTCCCAGCGTTCCGATACCGTCCATCGTCAGTCCGGCGGCGACGAAATTATAATCGAAATCGGCCAGCCATTGGGTGTGATTGAAGGATGCTTCACCGGGCGTTTTTAATCGTGCAAGTGCGCCGGGATTCCAATAGATGGAGTAGACATCCCCCTCCATCGCGGCAGCACTGCCTCCCATCGCAACGGAACGGGCGCCGGCGCCGATCTTCAGGAACTGAGCGACCGTGGTGCCGACCTTCGTCGTTGTTCGGGAGAGTTGGGCTTCCGCTATTTGTGCCAGACCAACGCAGGCGATGACGGCACATACACGAAGTGTTCGTTTCATTCTGTGATTCTCCGAGATGAAATTATTTTATGATCCCAAGACGGCCGATCTTCTTACCGCCGGTCGGTGTTTCGATATGATAGATATATACGCCGTATCCGATCCGGGCGCTCTCTGACGTCAGAAGATCCCAGTTCATATACGCGGTATTGTCGTTCTTCCTGAGGGTCTGCACCAGCTCACCGGTCACGGTGAAGATCCTGATCGTGCATTCCACCGGCAGATTACGGAACTGGATCGTCCGTTCGCCGCGCAGGTCCGGCCGGTTGGACGGCAGTTCGAACGCACTGCTGATCACGTACGGGTTCGGAACAACGTAGACATTGTTCAGAGCAGCATCACCGTTCAATGCGTTAAAGGACGGTGCTGACGTTGTGAACTCATAACGGTCCGTTGCTCCGAACGGCTTTCTTGTGCGGGCATTAAAGACCGCTCCGACCGGGATATCGAACACCAGGGAATCGATCGATTTGTTGAGCGCAATGTTCATGAAGATGGTGTTCGCCGTTCCCGGAACGATGAACAGGATCTCCTCGCCGA
>JAVBYA010000242.1 GCA_030824295.1 Bacteroidota bacterium | reverse complement strand
GAGGATGCGCAGATAGTTCTGAAAACCGACGAACCGGATGTACTCCCAATTCCCCAGCGCGTAGATGTCGAAGTCCGTGAAGCTCAATACGAACGCGGCCAGGACCGGGATGACGAAGAAAACCCCGATCACACCGATGGCCGGAGAGAGGAAGATCCATGCTGCCGCTGAACGGGATGAGGTGCTCACGATGTTTTCATTGTTTGGAGTAAAAAAAGAATGGATACTGGATACTGGATGCTTGATATTGGATCCAGTGTCATGAACACTTGAGGATGCTGAATATTCAACATCGAACGAGTTACGTGATCAAAGCAATCTGCTAGTTTGAAATTTGATAATCTGTAATTTGTCATTTGCTCTTCTCCACGATCCATCTCCTCTTCTCCAGCATCACATCGACCTCTTCATCGAACAGCTTCATGGCGCGTTCCGGTGTCATCGTCCCGGTCGCCATATATTCCACATACGTCTGCAGACGGATGACGATCTGTTCCCATTCCGGTATCTGCGGCAGCGGATCGACCCTCTGCAGCTGACGATAGAATGCACCGATGTACCGGTTGTTCGACAGGGATGTGTCTTTCCATGCTGATTGACGCGGAGGAAGATTGCCGGTGATGCGGTAGAATTCAATGGACCGCTCAACGGCGGTCAGGTATTCGATCAGCTTCCACGACGCTTCCTTGTGGGCACTCGAACGGAACATGACGAGGCTCGTTCCCAACGGCAGCGATGTGCCCGGACGAAGAGAATCCATCGACGGCAGAGGCGCGGTCATCCACTGGTCCTGCTGGTCCGCAGGGATGCGGCGGCTGAACTCGCCGATATTCCACGGTCCGGTGATGTACATGACGATCAGTCCATCCGAGAATGCATGATACAGATTCGTGATCAGCTGCATGCCCGAAGGGGAATATTCCTTCTTGTAGAATTCAGTGATCAGATTGGCCGCCTTCATGAATTCCGGACCGCTGAAATTGCCGCGGGAGTTGGTCTCCTTCAGCAGATTACCGCCGGACTGCATGCCGAGTGCGATGACCGGGACCCACTCATTGGTCGGAAGGAACAGAGGATAACAGGTCTTCCCTTCTTTCTTCGCCTGATCGCGGATCTTCTCCGAAGCGGACTTGATCTCCGTCCATGTCGCGGGGAGTTCAACATACCCGGCCTTCTTCAAGAGGTCCTTACGGTAGTACACCACGCGGGTGTCGACATACCACGGCAGTCCATACAGTACGGAATCGATGATGTTCGTCTTGAGCACACCCGGAAAGATGTCCGCCTTGTCCGACGACGGCGAAGCGCTCACATACGGATCGAGCGGCTCCAGCGCATTGAGTACGGTGAACTCCGGTATCCACGTATTGCCGAGCTGACAAACATCCGGTGTGGATTCACCGGCATACGCGGTGAGGAGTTTCTCGTGCGCCGCCGTCCAGGGGATCTGCTGCACTTCCACGCGGATGGTCGGATTGAGCCGTTCGAACTCCGCGATGAGCGGACGCACCATCTCCCCTTCGTTCCCGAATCCCCAGAACTTGATGGTCGTGACCTCGACCGCCGGACGGCTGCAGCTGAGTCCGAGCGCCAGGATGGAAACCGAAAGTGCGATGAGCAGCGTTCTTTGCATTGAATTGAGTTCTGTATGGTGCGAACCGTGCGAAGATGCACGGTCCGTTCACTTATTTGACGACGTTGAAGACCGCCTGCTGACAATCGACGGAATTCCCGCCGACATACACCGTGAAGCTTCCCGGCTCAACGGTTCTCTTCATGTCGAGCCCGTAGAATGACAGATCGTCCGGCGTCACAGTGAACGAAACCGTGGTCGTCTCGCCCGGCTGCAGCATGATTTTTTTGAATCCTTTGAGCTCTTTCACCGGACGGGTGACGGACGCGACATCATCGCGCAGATACAATTGCACCACTTCCTCCCCTGCCCGCTTACCGCTGTTCGTCACTTCCGCCGTGACGGTCACCGGTTCACCGATCTTCACTGCGGCAGAAGAGACCTTCACCGCGCCGTAGTGGAAGGTCGTATACGAAAGTCCATGACCGAACGGATAGAGCGGAGTGTTCGGCACATCCAGATATCGTGACGTATATTTGTCCTTCGGAACGAGCGGGCGGCCGGTCGATTTGTGATTATAATAGAGCGGTATCTGACCGAGATTGCGCGGGAAGGTGACCGGAAGTTTTCCGCTCGGATTGTAATCTCCGAAGAGGACGTCCGCCAGCGCATTCCCTGTTTCCACGCCCAGATGCCAGGCTTCAATGATCGCCGGGATGTTCTCCGCTTCCCACTGCAGCGTTAACGGACGGCCGTTCATCACGACCAGAATGACCGGCTTCCCTGTTGCTTTGAGTGCTTTCAGCAGGTCACGCTGACGCCCGGGAAGATCAAGATTGGAACGGCTGGCTGCCTCTCCGCTGTGCCGCTGCGCTTCGCCGAGCACCGCGATGATGACATCCGCTTTTTTGGCCGCCGCAACGGCCTGCTCTGCGCGGTAACCGGAATCGGACTCGATCTCACATCCTTTATCGTACAACAATTTCGTCCCTTTGGGGAGTTTGGCAGTGATACCGTCGATGACGGAAACGACTTGTTCCGGTTTCTGGACCCATGCCCAGGTACCGACCAGATCGCGGCGGTGGTCATTGCCGGCTAGCGGACCGACCAGCGCGATGGTCCTGGCATTCTTCGTGATGGGCAGAAGTTCCTTTTCGTTCTTCAGCAGGACGATCGATTGCTGTGCCATGGTCCGGGCAATGTCGCGGTGCGCGGGTGCCAGCAGCAATTCCTTTTCCTTCTCCGGTTTGGCGTTGCGGTACGGATCGTCGAACAATCCATACACGAACTTCACGCGCAGCACACGGCGCACTGCTTCATCAACCACCGATTCTGGAAGTGCGCCGGTGCGGACCGCGTCCGACAGCTTACGGAGGTAGATCCTGCTGACCATATCGATGTCCACACCCGACGACAATCCGATGATGCCTGCTTCAGTGCTGTCCTTCGCGATGCGGTGGTTCATCAGTTCCATCACGGCGGTATAGTCGCTCACCACTAATCCGGTGAATCCCCATTCCTTGCGGAGCAGGTCGGTCATCAGCCATGCACTGCCCGATGCCGGAACACCTCCGATCTCATTGAACGCACTCATGAGCGTCCACGCACCGGCATCGATCGCCGCTTTGTACGGCGGCAGGAAGATCTCGCGGAGGGTCCGTTCGGACATGTCCACCGTATTGTAATCGCGTCCGGCTTCAGCTCCGCCGTACGCGGCAAAATGTTTCGCGCAGGCAAGCAGCGATCCGAACTGCAAAAGATCATCTCCCTGGAATCCTTTCACACGCGCTGCACCCATCACCGAGCCGAGATGCGGATCCTCGCCCGAACCTTCCGCGATACGTCCCCACCGGGGATCGCGCGCGATGTCCACCATCGGTGCGTAGGTCCAATGGATCCCGACCGCCGAACCTTCCATCGCTGCCATGCGCGCGGATCGCTCCACAAGAGCCGGATTCCACGAACTTGCTTCGGCCAGCGGGATGGGGGTGATGGTGCTGTATCCGTGAATGATGTCGGCTCCGAACAGCACCGGGATCTTCATCCTGCTCTCTTCCATGACCATCCGCTGGATGCGTCCTGTCTCCGCCGCTCCGGTGATGCCGAGGAACGAACCGATCTGTCCCGCCTTCAGCATGGCGGTCTGTTCCTCGTTCAGCCGTTCGGTCTTGGTATCGTACCACGTTCCGCCGATCTGGTTCAATTGGCCGAGTTTCTCCTCCAAGGTCATCATCCGGATGATGGAGTCGATCCGTGATTCGGTCGCCTGCGGAAGTTTCCGGACAGGGGATTGCGGGAACAGGAGCGCGGCGCCTGTAATGAGTGCAACAGCGATGGTGATGAGTCGTTTTTTCATTCGCTTATGTAGTGATGTGAATGATTCATGATGCGTTGTGACAATATTCCAGAAGGTTCAACAGCAA
>JAVBYA010000260.1 GCA_030824295.1 Bacteroidota bacterium | reverse complement strand
CGTTGACGAGCGTGGCGACCTCTTTACCAAGCATATCGTACACCTTCAGCGATACTTGTCCGGCAACCGGCAGCGCGTAGCTGATGGTGGTTGCGGGGTTGAAGGGGTTCGGATAGTTCTGACCCAGACCGTACGAAGCAACGGCGCCGGCATTGTTCACTTCCACCGTCTGACTGTAGGTGAACTTACCGTCACGGTCGATCTGTTTCAAGCGGTACGATGCTTTCGCAGCAGCGGACGCATCGACATACGAATATGATTGCGGAGCGTTGGTGGTGCCGTGTCCGTCCACGAAGGCGATCTTGCTGAATGCATTGCCGTTCACAGAGCGCTGCACTTCAAAGCCGAGGTTATTCTGTTCGGTGGCGGTGGACCAGGAGAGTTTCACACCCTTGTTCTGAGCGATCGCGCTGAACGATGCGATCTCGACCGGAAGACCTGCGTCGCCGGTCTGGGATTCTGCAACGTAGATATCCTTGGTTGTAGTGGTCATGGTTGCGACAACGATATCGCGATAGATGTCGCCGTCCAACTGCATTGAGAACCCAACGCCGAAACCGATAGCGCCTGCTTCAACGCTCGACCCCATGCTCGAAACGATCGTTGCTGCAGATGAGAAATCTGCTGCTGCAAAGGAGTTGTTGGAGCCGGTATGTTCACGAGCCAGCACGGATCCTGAACCGGTCGCCTCAATGGAGTAGAAGATCTCCGGATTTCCGTCACCATCTGAATCTCCAACATCGATCGCAGTGATACGATCCGCCTGTGAAAAGATTCCGGTTGCAGCGGTTTCATCACGATCGTAATTGGAAGTTCCGGTATTCCTAAACACATACAATGCCCTTGTTGTTCCGGCACCCGATCCATCGTTATCATTCACGGCAACAACTACCTCATTGTCTCCGTCACCGTCCACATCAGCAATCTTCAAATGAGTGTGCGTCTTAGTCGTTGCATTTGCGCCGATATTGTTGCTTACGGTTGCATCAGCGGAAAATGCACCGGCCGCATATTGAAGGCCGACCAATTCCGCCGTGCCCGTGTTGTCACGAAGAATGAAGATCTCTTTGTCGGAATCGCCATCGGTGTTGCCCATATCAAGCGATTGGCCTCCGCCGGTCACGACTATTGTGGAGATGATGGTCCAACCTGATCCATCCCATTCAACGGCGCGGACATTTGCGGCAGAAGCGATGTTTGCGAACACAAATTCCGGATTCCCGTCGCTGTCTGTATCTCCGGCATAGCCAATGCCGACCGGATCATCCCCGGTGAGCACTGTGTCGATCAATGTGAAAGCAAACGAACTGTTGACATCGTAGACGGCTATTCTTTCAAGACCGTTCGATCCTTCGTAGGCCACCAACACTTCGTTCGCCGCATCACCATCGACATTCGCGACCAACAATCCTCTGATATATCCTGTCTGACGGGTCGTCACAGCGATCTTGACACCGGATCCTTGTTCCGTCACAGTGTTGTCCGAACCGAACTCGTAGAGTCTCAATTGACAGTCAGCGTCTGCTGTGTTATCAGCCCGGGTGATGAATTCAAATTTTCCATCTGCATCAAAGTCGATGCCGTTCGTGGATCCTGCAACGCGCACTGCGATCGCATTCACTTCTTCTGTTGTCAGATTGATGCTCGGATCACGCAGATCGAACCCGGAACCGGCACTCTGTGAGAAAGCACTTCCCGCGAACATGCACAGGGTCATCATTGAGTACAGCAATTTTTTCATTGTTGTTTCCCCTTACTTTATGTTATTGATTCATTGAATGTATACATCTTCACAGAAACGAAAACGGCGCAACGCAGAGCGTCACGCCGTCATAAAACAGCTGAAATGTGCATCGTTGATGACCGTTACAGGAGTATCAAAACGCTTCATCCGGACTTTCGGTGGGTACTGTAAATACGTGATATCGCTTACTTAACTATTTGAAATTACGGGAATTCCTCTCTTTTCACAAGTTATAAAATCATAAAGTCTTTACGGACAATGGAATTAATATTTAAGAGAGTGAGATAGGTGACGATTGGTAAAAATTCTGGAGTAGTGAGTAGCTGGGTAGTGGAGACACTGCGCAGGAAGAAACGCAAAGAACAATTAACAATGAACGAAGAATGATGAACAGAGAGGAATACGGCGAAGAATTGAGTTGCGGAATGGAGACAAAATAGTCTCCGCGCCGAGTGGCAGATATCCGATATCTCTCGTAAAATGAGATGGGGATATCGGATATCATAAGGGGCGCGGTTATTTGATGAGCTGCATTCGTCTGGTTTGAGCGAATGTTCCGGAACGCAGAGTGTAAAAATAGACCCCGCTGGAGAGACGTGCTGCATCGAAATTGAAACGATACATACCCGGACCGGATACCTCGTTCACCGGTGCGGCGACTTCCCTTCCAAGCATATCATAGATGGTGAGTGTTGTTCTGCCGGCGACAGGTAATCGATATTCGATGGTCGTTACAGGGTTGAACGGATTGGGATAGTTCTGAAAGAGGGCGAATGTTGAAGGGACACTGGAACCATCCACCGTCACCTCGGCAGAGTATCGGAACGCACCGTTCCGGTCGAGCTGGCGAAGACGGAATACTTGAGCAGCAGACGAAGCAGTTGCATCCGTAAAGTGATAGGCACGGGGCGAATAGCTGGTGCCGTATCCGGGAACGAATGCAATATGTTCCCAACGAGGGATTGAATCATTGAATGATTGAATCATTGAGTCAATTACGATCGAAGAAGTGATCTTTCGCTCAAGATCAAAACCATAGTTGTCCGTTTCGGTGGCGGTGGACCAATTGAGCTGTACACCGGCGGAGGTACGTATCGCCGTAAAAGATGTAAGTTCCACCGGCAGAGGACCGGCGGCGTTGCGGCTCACATCGTCCATATACAGCGTCCAGTCCGACGCGTCGTTGGCCGCATAGAACATCACGGCATCGAGCGTGGCGGTCGGTCCGTTCAGCACATTGTCCGCCCCGGCAAGGATCGTCCAGGTTGTTGCCGCAAGATCCCATTCGTACAGATGCCACTCCCCGTCCGCCGTGATATTCTTCTTGGACGAGATGAGCGTCCCGCCGGGACCGTCATCCACCGAGAGGGCCACCTGCAGTCCGCTCTTGGACGAGGTGGTCTTGATCCACATCCCATAATATCCTGTCGTGCCGAACGAGGTATTGTTCCCCACCGTTCCGCTGCCGGAGAGTAGACGGACGGTCCAGTTCGTCGAGAGTGTTGTACTATCCTTGATCGTTATCATGAGCGACTGAGCGCCGTTGTTGGCCGCATCGTTGGAGAGTGCTGCCGTGGAGAGCTTCGAGATGCCGACGGTGGTGCCGCTGAACGTGGGCGATGTATAGAAATGCCCGACGGTGCTTTCAAAATTGTCGAACGATGTATGGGACGGATCGGCTGTCTGCGCGAACGCGTTCTTCAGTGCACCCCAGAGTTCCGGTTCGGTGCCGTCATACCCCAGCGCCCACATGCCGGTGCCGGCCACGGACTTCACTTTGATGGAGTCGAACTTCTGCGCCCAGCTGAGTGAATCATCGTACCATACCTGACGCCAGGTGCCGCCGCTCTGATAGCGGTACCACGGAACATTGAATGTGGCATCGCGGAACTTGTCCCCGGCCGTAATGGTATCCAGATAATTATTCTTGGAGACTGAGAACGTGCGGGATGTAGCGTTATCGGTGGCCGCGGCCATCCGTGCATTGCTCACCACGGGCCAGTCATAACCATAGTTCGGGAACCCGGCGATCAGTTTGGCGGCGGGAGCGCCGACATCCGTATATGCTTTGATGCTGCGGAGCACATGACGGTAGGAGGTGCTGGTAGTGTTCATCAGCGGAGCGACCGGTCCGGCTGTAGTGCTGCCGGAATAGTAATAATCGTACAGCATGATAAAATAATAATCGACGACGGAATTCAGTGTGGAGAAGAAGGACGACGGGAAGACGTTGTTCCAGTCCACAGCGAAGAGCTCCA
>JAVBYA010000327.1 GCA_030824295.1 Bacteroidota bacterium | reverse complement strand
GTTATCATCGGCAACAACCGGACCGGTTCATTCCTGGACAGCACCGGCAAGACATGGACGCTCGGTACCGGCGGCATCCGTTTCTGTGCGGACAGTATGACCATCATCGGTAATTATGCTGAGGGGCTCACAGGAAAGGAATGGGACGCAACGGTCGCGGTCACCAACGGTGATGCTGATTACGGGGAAGGGAAGCCGCTGACGAAACATTATCGGACGACCAATGCACTTCTTGCCGATAATATCTTCGTGAATAATGTGAGCGGCATCGAGATCGGATTCAACGGGGCCGGCTTTCAGGGCAATTGGTGGTTGAAACCGCCTTCCAGTATCACGTTCCGTAGCAATATCATCACGGGAAGCCAGGACACACTGTTCAAGTTCATGGTCGAGCCGATCACATCGGTCTTCGAAAAGAATGTCGTTCATGCGGTCGGTGCGGCTGTTGTCAGCACAAAGAACGTCGATGGTATCGTCGCAAAAGATCCCCGGCTTGTGCGGAAGGACGGATTCCTGCTGCCGAAAGGGAAGAGCGCCCGGGAACTGGGTCTTGTTCGCCTGACTCCGAATGATGTAGGACCGGAAAAGAAATGAAACCAATGAAGTCGATTTCACTGACAGTATCGTTCCTGATGCTTTGCTTCGCGGTGTCGAGCGCGCAAACGTGGCAGTCCCAGCGGGTCTTTGCCGGACCGAACGGGAAACTGGTGTATACGAAGGATTCCATCGGCAACCGCATCCCCGATTTCAGCTATGCCGGTTTCCGGAACGGCAATGAACCGATCCCGACGGTTCCTGTCGTTAAGACCATCGCACCGATCGCCGGTGATAATACCGCGCATATCCAGAAGACGATCGATTCCATCGCTGCCATGCCGCTCAACGGCGCCGGCATCCGCGGTGCATTGAAGTTCGCACCTGGACGGTACCGCATCTTCGGAACCGTGCGTGTGAATGCTTCCGGTATCGTTCTCCGCGGATCCGGACAGGGATCGGATACCACGAAAAATACTGTCTTCTACGCGCTCGGCGACACACCGCATCAGCGGTCTGTGATCGTCGCCGGTGGAGGAAAGACCTCCCGTTGGAAGGAGAAGGATGCATCGGTTGCGCAGCAGAACATCACATCGGATACTGTTTATATCGGTTCGTCCTCATTCACGGTCGCCGATGCTTCGCAATACGCTGTCGGCGACAATATCATCATCTATCATCCCTGTTCCGCCGGTTGGCTGCAGTCCGTCAATTATGGAGGGACGCATTCCGGAGAACCGGGTTCGGATACGGTCGATGTCCCGTGGGGAGTGAACAGTTATCCCATTCTCTACAACAGGAACATCACTGCCAAGAACGGAAATACGATCACGGTCGATGTACCGTTCTTCTATACGATGGTCAAAGCACGCTCGCAAAGTTATATCTACAAGTATGCCCGGACGGAACTGCGGACGATGATCGGCATCGAGAGTCTGCGGGTGGATATCGATGCCGGCGATGTCACATCCAATGCGGACGGTAACGAGGACCATGCGTGGAATGCGATCGAACTGAACCAGCTGGAGGATTCCTGGGTCCGTGACTGTACGATGCTCCATTTCGGTCATGCCGGCGTCATCACTAATACCGCCACCCGCGTCACAGTGGAACGCTGCACCGCCCTCGATCCGGTCAGCATCATCACCGGCGAGCGGCGCTACAATTTCAATACCTACACGGCTTCGCAGCAGATCCTCTTCCGTGAATGTGCCGCGACCAACGGCCGCCATCACTTTGTCTCGAACGGCACCACCTACGCTTCCGGGAATGTTTTCGTCGACTGCACCTCCTCCGGCGCCTATGCACCCAGCGAGGGGCATCGTTCCTGGAGTCAGGGGTTCCTTTATGACAATCACCGGGAATTGGACGGTCCCCGTTCCGGTGTAAAGATCCTGCTCGCGCTGTACAACAGAGGTTACTATGGTACCAGTCATGGATGGGCCATCGCGAATTCCGTTGCGTGGAATTGTAATGTGCGCACCGCGACACTCATCGTGCAGGCACCTCCGACCGCACAGAATTATGCCATCGGCTGCTTTGGCGTTGTCAGCGGCAACACCCCTCCGGCACCGTTCGTAGAGAAGCAGGGATATATCGAAGGGACGAACAAAGCGGACCTGAGTCCACGCTCACTGTATTATGCACAGTGGAACGAGCGCCGCGGTATTGTCGGTGTGAACGAGGGGACGAATGTCCCGCACCGGTTCCGTCTGGAACAGAACTATCCCAATCCGTTCAACCCGACAACAACGTTCACATTCTCTTTTTTCTCCGACCCCTCTCTCACAGCGGGAGGGGGGAAAGCAGGGAATGAGCGCGCAACGCTGACCGTGTACAATATCCTCGGGCAGCCGGTCGCGACACTGTTCGACGGCACTGCGGAGACTGGAACAGAACATTCCATAACATTCGATGCGTCCCATCTCTCCAGCGGAGTCTATTTCGCGCGGTTGTCGAATGGTGCAGCGGTGCAATCAAAGAAAATGATCCTCAACAAATAACGCGCCTGCCGTTCGCGGAATTCAGCGGACAGTACGGCAATACATCGAATCACTTACTAGTACAGGAATGCAATGGCACTCAAGATCAAATCCGCGACCGACACCCGTTATGACCTCGTCTCCCTGGGAGAATGCATGGTCCGCCTCTCGCCTCCCGGCCACCAGCGTATCGAGTTCACTCCCACCCTGGAAGTGTGGGTCGGCGGCGGTGAATACAATGTCTCCTACGCGCTCTCGCGCCTCGGTCTGCGCACCGGCTGGGTCGGCGGATTGAACGACTCCCCGGTCGGCGCAATCGTAAAGAACCATGCCCGCGCTGTCGGTGTGAATGTGGACCATGCCGTCACCCGTAAGTATGACGGAATGGGGAAGAAGGACCGCATCGGACTGAACTTCACGGAGGTCGGATTCGGTCCCAGAGCATCTGTAACACTCTATGATCGTGCGTATTCCGCCACCGCCAGCATCCAGCCGGGCGAAGTGAACTGGAAGAAACTGTTCCAGGAAGAAGGGGTCCGTTGGTTCCATACCGGCGGTATCTTCTCCGCGCTGTCCGAATCTACCCGACTGGTGGTTGCTGAAGCAGTGAAAGCGGCGCATGAAGCCGGGACCATGGTCTCGTATGACCTGAATTTCCGCTCCAAACTCTGGAGCAGCAAAGAAGCGATCGCCACGACCAAGCCGCTCGTGCCGTACATCGACTGTTTGATCGGCAATGAGGAGGATTTCCAGAAAGTATTGGGATATGAAGTGGAGGGAGTGGATGTGGAGAAAGGAGAGATCGATACGACGGCGTTCAAGAACATGGTGAACAAAGTGGTGAAAGACTTCCCGAACGTGAAAGTGGTCGGCACCACGCTGCGCGGGGTCCGCTCGGCGGGAGTGAACGACTGGTCCGCGATCATGTGGACCGAAGGGACCTTCTACGACGGGATATCGATGCCGGCACTGGAGATCGAGGACCGCGTCGGCGGCGGTGACGGGTTCGCGTCCGGATTCACGTACGGCTTCCTGAACGGGAAGACGCCGCAGGAATGCGTGAACTATGGTGTGGCGCATGGCGCGATGCTCATGACCACCCGCGGCGATTCCAGCATGATCACGCTGGAAGAGTTGAATCACGTCGCAAAAGGCGGCAGCGCAAGGATCAAACGCTAAAAGCATTCAGCGCTGAGTTCGCAAAGACCGCAAAGAGTAATAGTTGGGCGGATCATTGATCCGCCCAACCTATTTTTGCAGAGAGATTATTCTTGAAGAATGCGAAGAATTCGAACTGAGAATACAGGAGATTCGATATGACAACACGACGAGACTTCATGAAACATACAACACAGACAGCCGCCTTCATTCCGTTCATGAATATGCCTTTTGTCGGATCATCAACGGATGAGGTTCATGCACCTCTGTCTGTCAGCATTTTCTCAAAGCATTTGCAGTTCCTGGAGTGTTCATCCGCTGCAGAAGGCG
>JAVBYA010000032.1 GCA_030824295.1 Bacteroidota bacterium | reverse complement strand
GGTACCAGGCCCCCGGTTCGGCCAATACGACCGGACATTATACATGGGTAAAACTGATCGCTGGAGATGCAAATACCGGCAGCAGTTCACTGACTGGCGGTATTGATGGAGTATCGAAGAAACGGTACTTCCAGGTCGGATATGAGAGAGGTGCAACGGGTCAAGATACGATGTATTTCACTGTGATCCAGCCTACCTACAATACCGATGATGGTGTTTCCTCGGGGAATGGTGATCTTCGGGTCGCATACTCGATCGATGATCGGGCGACATGGACGAATTGTGGTCCGACCACTCATACCACCAGTTTGGCCGCTTTGCCCGCGGCGATCCGCAGTGAAACGATCTCGCCCAGAATAATTTTGAATTCTTCAGAATACTATTTTGCTGCATTGGCTAATGTCACTTCAGGTGTGAATGCCCTTCCTGTAGAATTGACCACCTTCCGCGCTTTAGTGATCGGCAAGAGTGTGCAATTGAATTGGTCCACCGCTACAGAAACGAATAACGCGGGCTTCGAAGTGGAGAAGCAACAGAACGAGGCGTGGCTGAAGATCGGATATGTGGAAGGACATGGGACGACGAATGCACCGCAGTCCTACTCCTTTGTGGATGCTCAGGTACAAGGGCGTGTCGTCTATCGGTTGAAACAGATCGACCGTGACGGAGCGTTCACTTACTCGAATAGTGTAGAGGTGACAGGCGCCGTCGTTCCGGCAGCACTCTCTCTCCAGGGGAACTATCCGAACCCGTTCAACCCCACGACCACGATCAAATTCACCGTTCCTTCGAACGGTGAGGCTACCCTGAAGATCTTCAATGTGCTGGGGACCGAGGTCGCGACCGTGTTCCATGAGATGGCGTCCGCCGGTGTTGCGTATGCGGTTCCGTTCAATGCTGCATCGCTCCCCAGCGGGACCTATTTCTCGCGGTTGGAGTTCGGCGGTCAGCGTATCGTGAAACGAATGCTGCTCGTGAAATGATCCATTGGTGTGCGCCGGAGTGATCCGGTCCACACCGCTGCTCGATACTCACTAACACACGCCATATTCATGTACAACGACACAAGGGGAACCATGAGATACATGCTGATCATCATTCTGGCGGCGGTCCTGTCCGGTCCACTGTCTGCACAAACCACTTACACAAGCACCGCCAGCGGAAACTGGAGCACCATGACCTGGACTCCTGTCGGCACTCCGGGGGCATCGGACAATGTGGTCATTGCGAACTCGCATACGGTGACGTTGGATGCTGCAACGATCAACATCAACGATCTTACGGTCGGGCAAGGGACGTCCGGGATATTGCGGACATCGCAAACGGCCAGCACCGCGCTGCAGATCAACGGAAATCTGACCATTGCAGCGAACGGACAGTTCACCGTCCGTTCGAACACATTGGGTGTATTAACGCCGGACGGCGGTCTTGCGCATTCCATCGACCTGAAAGGGAATCTGACGCATAACGGCAGTGTGCTGGATTTCCGTTCCGGTTCTGCCGGAACGACCTTGGGGGTCATCAATCTGACATTGTCCGGCACAACAACGTGCACGCTCTCCGTGAATACGACCTACAGTTCAACGAACGGGGATTTCAATATGATCACGATCAACAAGACCTCTTCTGCCAAAGTCGTACTCGGCAGCACGATCCTGACGAACTCCGGTTCGGGCACGGGACCTGTCGGATGCTTCTCCGGCGTGACATTCATTTCCGGAAATGTGGAGACCGGTTCCTACACGCTAGCGTATCAGGGTTCCTCATCATCGAACGTTTCCGGTGCATCATCCGCATCGTATGTCATCGGGAATTTTGGACGGGGGACCTCGGCGGCATCATATAAGGATTTCCCCGTTGGTGATGCGAACGGCTATCGTCCCGTCAGTGTGTATTCGAACCTTGGTAATGCCTATACCGTAGTTTCGTGCATCGCTGGGAATGCGAACACCGGCAGCAGCAGTCTTACCGGAGTGTCTCTCGTTTCACCGGTCCGCTACTACCGCATCAGCACGACCACCACGAACAACTATTACCGGTTCAGGCCCAGTTATGGTGCGGATGATGGTATCGTTCCGCTGACTCCCAATACGGATGTCCGTGTGGTATACTCTACCAATGACCGCGCAAATTGGACCGCGATCGCTCAGACAGCGTCACCGAACACGGCGATCACCAATCCTCCTTCCACGGTCTTGTCGGACAGTCTTACCTCGCATATCACTGTCACTCCCGGAAACTTTATGTATGTCTGCCTTGGCAGCGTGGATGGAGAAACAAATGCTCTTCCAGTGGAATTGTCCTCTTTTACGGCAGCAGCAAAGCAAGGGAAGGTGCAGCTTTCCTGGGTCACCGCTACCGAAACGAACAATGCAGGATTCGATATCGAGAAATTGGTCAACAACAATTGGATGAAGATCGGGAGCGTGGAAGGGCACGGAACGACGAATGCATCGCACTCCTATTCGTTCGTCGATGCACAGGCAAAAGGGCGCGCTGCCTATCGTCTGAAACAGATCGACCGTGACGGCGCATTCACCTATTCTCAGACCGTGGAATCCGATGCCGGTTTGACCGCATCCGATTTCACGCTCACGCAGAACCACCCGAATCCGTTCAATCCCTCTACCACATTCTCGTTTGCCATGCGCACCGCAGAACCGGTGACTGTTACGGTCTACAATGCGTTGGGTCAGTCGGTGGCTGAACTTTTCAACGGCATCGCGAACGCCGGTGAATTCTATACGCTGTCGTTCGACGGCTCACAGCTCTCCAGCGGCACCTATTTCTACGCACTCCGCTCCGCTTCCCGGAACGAAGTCCGTAAGATGTCATTGTTGAAATGATGGAATACAACACCTTCCAGGTTTCAAAAAAACCTGGGAGGTGTTATGATGTTCTGAAAAGCTCAGAATGGTGTGCAGGTGACTTCACACTATTCGCTATCACGAAAGAAACTATGAAATTAGTGAATGCTGTAACGATCATAATCCTATCGGTGTTCTTCTCCAACGGACTTTCTGCACAGGCATTCCTCAATGCGAACGGTGCAGGGAATACCTTCGAGGAGATCACCACGGCGTTCGCTCCCGGCAGTGATACATCCGCCGTGGAGGACCCGCAGTGCATCCATCCGCAGTTTGGGCGCCACATCGCCGAGGTGTGGGACGCAGAGCAGGGGAAATACGTCTTTGAGTTCTATATGCATGTGGCCGTTGACAATGACCGCTGCATCAATTTCGACCGGCAGCGGGTCGAGATCAAGACCTATGACCCATCGCCGGCATCACTGAAGGGTGTCACCGGAGAGACCATTCTCTATAAATGGCGCTTCCGCGTGCCGGTCGGTTTCAAACCTTCCAGCAGTTTCACGCACATCCATCAGATCAAAGCGGTCGGCGGCAACGATGACGATCCGCTCATCACGCTGACGGTGCGTAAGGGCTCTCCGAACAAGATGGAACTGATCCATAACAATACGACCAAGGTCGCCATCGTCAATCTCTCCCTGTTCGAAGGGAGCTGGGTGGAATGCACACAAGCGATCATGGTCGACTCCCTTGCTGGGAGTTACTCCATGGTCATCAAAAAGGTGAGCGATGGCAGTACTATCCTATCCTACAGCAGCGGCAGTCTGATGACCATCCGCTCGGACAACACGTTCATCCGTCCGAAGTGGGGGATCTACCGCAGTCTGAACTCGCCGGCGGACCTGCGCGACGATACGCTGCGTTTCTCGGATTTCTACATCGGCGAGTCTGCCACGACCGCATCGCCTGCTGCACCGTCGTCCCTCACCGCATCCATCGCCAGCGGCACACAGATCAACCTGGCGTGGACGGACAATGCCGTGAACGAGGAAGGGTTCGCTGTGGAACGATCGACGAACGGGAGCACCTGGACCGTGATCGATACGACGGAACCGAACAGCACGTCGTTCTCGAACACCGGCATCACTTCCACCACACAGTACTACTACCGGGTGCGCGCACTGAACACGTTCGGC
>JAVBYA010000309.1 GCA_030824295.1 Bacteroidota bacterium | reverse complement strand
ACGCGGCGCATTCCCGCGCGTCGGAAAGAGCGACGTCAGATACACCACCGGCTGAGCATATTCCCGCACCTTGCGGATGATGATGCGTATCCCGTCCACAATGAACTCATCGGTACGGTCACGCACCAGATCGTTCGTTCCGATACAGAGAAAGAGCAGCTCCGGAGCCGTCGTGAACCATTCCGGCACGATACGGGCACGGCATTCTTCCGTACTATCACCGGAGACGCCGCGGTTGATGATCGTTCTTCCTTTCAGTAATCGATCCGTAGCGAATCCCTCTGTGATGGAATCACCCATCATCAAAACGGTCAAGGATTCACTGCTGCGGAGCGGTGCGGAAGGGGGAATTTTCATTGTGCTTGTTCCTCTATTTTTGCGTATCATTTTAAAGTATGAAATTATTACGAAAGTTCGTCCCACTTTTTTCCTTCCTGCTGTCGATCCTCGCCGGCGCCGGAACGGCCGCCGCTCAGCAGCAGGATGTCCGGTTCGGGCATATCTCCATCGAACAGGGACTCTCCCAAAGCTCTGTCTTTTCCGTTTTCCAGGACAGTAAAGGATTCCTCTGGTTCGGCACGCTGGATGGATTGAACAAATACGACGGGTACCGCTTCACCGTGTACCGGTCCGACCCGCGCGATACCAACACCCTCAGCAATAACACCATCGTCCGGCTGTTCGAGGATGCCGATGGGTATCTGTGGATCGGAACGCTGGGCGGCGGATTGAACCGCTTCGATCCATCGACCGAACGGTTCGTTCGGTTCCGCCATGACCCGAAGGACCCGGCAAGCATCAGCAACGACAACGTCCGCTCCATCATGCAGGATGCGAACGGTTCGCTGTGGGTCGGTACGAACTACGGATTGAATCGTTTCGATCCCGTCACACGGCGCTTCACGCGGTTCTTCCGCTCCGCAACCGATCCGAACTCCCTGAGCAATAATGTCATCTGGTCCGTCCATCGATCGCCGGGCACACCCAATGTGCTCTGGGTAGGGACCTATGATGGTTTGAACCGTTTCGATATGGACCGCGGGACCTTCACTGTCTACCGGAATATTCCCGGCGACCCGTCGAGTCTCAGCAACAATTATATCTGGTCCATCATCGCGATGGACAGTCTCCGGCTCTGGATCGGCACGAATTCCGGACTGAACCTGTTCCACACAGGCACCGGGAGGTCCACGCGCTTCCTGCATGACGATGACCTTCCCGGCAGTATCGGCGGGAACAATGTCTGGTCCCTGCATAAGGACCGTAACGGCACCGTATACGCCGGCACGCTGGACGGCGGATTGAGCCGCATCCTTCCGCAACAGGACGGCGGATACCGGTTCATCAATCACCGGCACGATCCGGCGAATCCCAACGGGATCAGTCACAATTTCATCTGGTCCATCATCGAGGACAGAACAGGGATCATCTGGCTGGGAACGGACCTGGGCATCAATAAACTGGATCCCGCAGGTGCAAAGTTCCGGCACTTCCGCAGCGAACCGTTCGATCCCAACAGTCTGAGCAACAACGAGGTGACGGCGATCTTCCGTGACCGGTCCGGCATCCTGTGGATCGGAACACGCGATGGGTTGAACCGGTACGATGAACGGACCGGCCGCTTCCGGCACTTCTGGAACGATCCGCGGGACCCGAACAGCATCAGCAGTGACTACATCCGCTCCATCCATGAGGACCGGCGCGGCCGATTATGGATCGGCACCAACGGCGGCGGCTTGAACATGTTCGACCGGAACAGGAACCTTTTCCATAACACGCGCAACGGACGGATCACCAGCAGCATCAGCAGCAACGATATCACCCGGATCCATGAGGATGCCGACGGTATCCTGTGGCTGGGGACCCTCGCCGGTCTGAACCGGTACGACCCGGCTTCCGGAACGGTGAAATTCTATGCGAAGGTAGCGAACGACCCTGCCAGCGTCAGTCATGATTATGTCTATTCCATCTGCGAGACGAAGGATGGTACGATGTGGATCGGAACGCTGGGGGGCGGACTGAACACGTTCGACCGCACGACCGGTACGTTCGTCCATTATATGGAAGACCCGTCCGATTCGACCAGTCTGAGCAACAATAATGTCTGGAGCATCCTGGAGGACCGTGCCGGGGATCTCTGGATCGGCACCAACAATGGTCTGAACAAATTCGATAACTCCCGGAAAGCGTTCATCCATTACGATGAACGGAGCGGGCTGGTCAACAATGTCATCTACGGCATTCTGGAGGATGGCCGCGGGAATCTCTGGCTCAGTTCGAACAAAGGGCTCACACGGTTCGATCCGCGCTCGGGTTCCGTGCGCACCTACACAGCTGCGGACGGTCTGCAGAGCAATCAGTTCGGAGGGAACGATCAGTTCAAGGATGACCGGGGCTATCTGTATTTCGGCGGCATCAACGGGTTCAACATCTTCTATCCGGACAGCATCCGCGATAATCCGCACATCCCTCCCATCGTCATCACCGACCTTCAGATCTTCAACCGCTCCGTCGGTGTCGGCGGAGGGTCGCCTCTGCAGCGTTCCATCACCGACACGAAGGAGATCGTCCTCTCCCATGACCAGAACGTCTTCTCGTTCGAGTTCGCGGCGCTTCATTTCTCCTCACCGCAGTCGAACTCCTACGCGTATATCATGGAAGGATTCGATAAGGAATGGACGATGGCCGGTCCGCGCCGTTTCGTCACGTACACGAACCTCGATCCCGGCCGGTACACGTTCCGGGTGACCGGATCCAATAACGACGGGATCTGGAACACCGCCGGCGCCTCCATCGACATCATCATCACTCCCCCGTTCTGGAGGACCTGGTGGTTCATCACGCTGGTCGTCCTTTTCATCCTCTCCCTTATCGGCATCATCATTCACGTGCAGTTCCGCCATCTGCTGGCGATGGAACGGCTCCGGCTGAAGATCGCATCGGACCTGCATGACGATATCGGCACGCGGCTCACGGAGATATCGCTGCTGAGCGACATGGTCTATCACGGTGAACCGTCCGATCCGGGCTCCATGAAGGAATCGGTCCGCAATATCGGCGGCATCGCCCGTGCGCTCATCGAGAGCATGGGGGACATCGTCTGGCTCATCAATCCGAAGCGCGACTCTCTGTATGAACTCTTCCTGAAACTGCGCGATACGTACGAGGAGATCCTGTCCTATAAACGGATCCTGCTGTACATCAACGATCTGCGCTCCATGGAATCGGTCGCACTGCCGATGGAACACCGCAAGAACATCTACCTCATCTTCAAGGAAGCCATCAATAATGCCATCAAGCACAGCGACTGCACCGAGATCTCCATCAACACGGAAGTGAACGGCCGGGCGCTCGTCATCACCATGTACGATAACGGCAAAGGGTTCGATACGGCGGAACGCCGGACCGGCAACGGCGTGGACAATATGGAGCGCCGTGCGCAGGCGGTCGGCGGCACGCTCCGGATACGCTCCACAGCCAGGGAAGGCACCATGATAAAATTCACAGGCACCATATGAGCGAACAACGTCCTTCCACCCCTATCCACGTGGTGATCGTTGAGGATAACAAGATCATCAACGATTCCCTCACCTCCCTCATCAACCGCTCCCCCGGTTTCTCCTGTGTCGGTTCATTCCAGGACTGCGAGAGTATGCTGAAGAGGATCGAGGAGGTCCGCGCCGATATCCTGCTGATGGATATCAAACTGCCCGGCATGAACGGTATCGAAGGAGTGAAGAAGGTGAAGCAGCTGCTGCCGGAGCTGAACATCCTGATGCTGACCGTCCATGAAGAGAACGAACTCATCTTTGATGCGCTCTGTGCCGGCGCGTGCGGATATCTGGTGAAGAAGACCCATCCGGAACGTTTGCTGGAGGCGATCCAGGAGGCCCATGAAGGGGGAGCACCGATGAGCTCGCATATCGCCCGGAAGGTGACACAGTTCTTCCAGGAGACGAAGACGCTGTCCGAGGATTCCGCGCTGCTCACGGACCGTGAACTGGAGATCCTCA
>JAVBYA010000191.1 GCA_030824295.1 Bacteroidota bacterium | reverse complement strand
ACGATGCGTTCCAGCTGGCGCAGCGGAAGGATCTCTTTCATGGACGAGAACTCCAGCACCGACGATGATGGTTTTGCTTCGCCGGACGCGGTGACTCCCAACATGTATTGGATCGCTTCCCTGTCTATGACCAGGTCACCAAGGAACAGCATCCGCTGGACGACATTCTTCAGTTCGCGGATGTTCCCCCGCCACGGCGCTCTGCACAGGAGCGTCATCGCTTCATCCGTGATCTCCGGGACCGGTTTCCCCATGTCCACACTGAACGTTGCCATGAAATGGTCGATGAGCATCGGGATATCATCCGGCCGTTCGCTCAATTTCGGTACGTGGATCGGCACGACATTCAGGCGGTAGTACAGGTCCTCACGGAATGTTTTCTGTTCCACTTCGCGCGCAAGTTCCTTGTTCGATGCCGCGATGATGCGCACATCCACTTTCGTCGGTTCCGTCCTGCCGATGCGGATGATCTCGCGCTCCTGAATGACGCGCAGGAGTTTCACCTGCGCCGGAAGCGGAAGTTCCGCGATCTCGTCCAGGAAGACGGTCCCATGATGCGCTGTCTCGAACAATCCCGGCTTGGCGGCACTGGCACCGGTGAACGCTCCTTTTTCGTGGCCGAACAACTCGCTCTCCACCAGTTCGGACGGGATGCTGCCGCAATTGATCACCACGAAATTCTCGAACCGGCGTTTGCTCTTCAGGTGGATGTTCTGCGCAACGAGTTCCTTCCCTGTTCCGGAGGAACCGGAAATGAGCACACTCACATCGGAGTCGGCGCACTTCTCGATCTGCGCCCGCAGCATCTCCGCCACGGCGGAGGTGCCGACGATCTGTTTCTGTTCCAGGGTAGACTCGATGGACCGGAGCAGCTTCCGCGCGGTCTTCCGCTGCTCCTTCTCCAGCAGCGACTTGTTGTAGGCGTTGATGATGGAGAGGATGAAGTCGGTCGGCTGATAGATGTACTCGTCGATATCCCCGGGATACTTCGTGCAGTACCAATAGGCACCCGCCTTCATCAGACTGTCCGCAAAAGCGAAGTCCGCGATGTTCACCGTCATCTTCGTCACAACGATGATCTGCATCGCCGGTTCGATCTTCTTGATCTCGCGGATGAGGTTCTCCCCCATGATGCCGCCGGCGATCTGGAAATCCATGATCACCACATCGTAGGCATCCTTCTCCGCCGTGAGCGCCTCCAGTGCATTCCGTCCGTTGGAGATCACGGAACGGATATTGATGGTGTTGCTGAACGGCCGGATGGTGTTGCGCACCCTGCGGACGTCGAACTCCTCATCTTCGATCAGGAGCACATTGATGGTCATATCGGGGAAACTTGTCATAATACCATTGTCGGGATATTGAAGGTGAACATGCATCCGCCGCCGGGAAGGTTCTCGGCATCCAGATCCCAGCCGAGACGCTGCCGGGTGATCTCATACGCGATATAGCATCCGTAACCGGAATGATGCTCGCTCCCCCGCCGTTTGGTGGAGGTGTGTTCCAGGAAGATGTGCTTCAGCCCTTCCTCGTTCGGTTCCAGCAGCCACGGTTCGATCCCATTCCCGTTATCCATGATGCGGACGTAGCATTCACCGGTCTCAGCATTGTATTCCGTCCGTATCGTGACCGTCACGGCGGCATCCCCGGCATGGTCGATGCAGTTCTGGATGATCGGCTCGAACACCTCCCACACGACGAATTCATTGATGTTCACGATCGGCATGGCGGGATCGAACTGGAGTTCGAACCGGACCGTGCCGGCGGTGGAGGAGATACGCTGGAAGACATGCTCCACCAGGAATGCGAGCACATTGTTCAGGTCGGTGCGGAAGATCTGGCTCCGGATGGTCTGCACCGGCGGATCGTACCATTTCATGTCGTAGATGACCCGCGCGATGAAGTTCGCATATTTGCTGATGCGCGTCTTCACGGCATCGATGTTCGCCGTGGTCAGCGTGCGGAGGTCCTCCTTGATGAACCCCATCACCTTCTCCGCTTTGTGATGCGTATGATAGATGCGCTTGGTGAAGAGGAGTTCGTTCTCGATGTTGATCTGTTCCGCCAGATGCTTCTTTTGTTCCTCAAAGAGGAGCTGCTGCGCTTTGTTCCGTTCCCGCAGCGTATACGTGGAGATGTAGAACATCGCCAGTAGACCGAAGAATATGAGCGCCGAGTACGTCACAGAGGTCTCATCGTACGTGGAGATCATCTCGCGGGTGATGACGCTGAAATCGGGGGTGTTCCGCATGTACATGGCGCCGGAGAACTCGCCGCGCGGGACGAACGGAACGAACGTATGGAACGTCTGCCGTTCCGAGACGATGGTGACGATCTGCTCCTTGGCGCGGAACTCCTCCAGCATGGCGGCGTACATCCGTATCGCCTCGTCATGATTCCAGGAGGAGGCGGAGAGGTCGCGCGATTCATTGAAGATATATTGATAGAGGACGTTCCCGTCATCGATGGCGACAATGGTGGAATCGATCACGACCAACAGGCAGATCTCCTGCACGTTCTGATGCAGGTACTGCTGGCTGAGGATGATGTTCAGGTCCTGGATGATCTTGTTCTTGACGTTCTGTCCAAGCTGTTCGTTCTTGGAACGGGATTCCAGCAGCAGTTCCAGCGACGTGGAAGTAAGGTTCGCCATCCGCTCTGCAGAATCCTGCTGGTACCACTCCTGCGTGTTCACCAGGATCTTCTGCAGCGAGAATTTGTGGACGAACGAGACGATGGTCTGGAAGACGATGAGGATGATGAACAACACCGTGAGATGCCGGATCTCGAAACGGTACTGACCGATGCTCTCGCGGAGCCGTGTGAGGGCGTTCTTCATGCTATTTCAACAGGATCCGTTTGGAAGCGATCATTTCCGCCGCTTCGTCCAGTGCACGGTCCGGGTCCAGTTCCCCCTGGATCGCACGGTGCACGAAATGGGCGATCACATCCGATATCTGCGTGTAGTTCTCCAGTGACGGACGATGGAATCCCCGTTCGACCAATCCGCGGTAGAAACGGAGGTCCGGATGCGCTGAGAGGTAGGCCGTATCCGCATACACTTCACGGTTCACCGGGATGTAGCCGCCGAGTTCGAACATCTTCTTCTGCGCTTCCTCGGTCTGCAGGAACCGGATGAACTCGATGGCAGCTTCCTTCTTGGTGGAGAATTTGGAGACCATCAGATTCCATCCCCCGTACACCGAGGTCGGCACATTCCCCGCAAAGTGCGGCATCGGTGCCCGGTCAATGAAACGGAACTTGGAGGTGTCGGGGTAGAATTTCCGGAAGTTCTCCACGAAGTTCGGCCAGCCTCGGACGAAGACCGCGTCCGACTCCAGCATCGCCACATAGCTCTTGTTCTCATCGTATTCCAGTACGCTCGCCGGCGAGACACGGTCCGTATGCACGAAATCCACCAGCATCCGCAGTGCCTGCCGTGCCGTCGGAGACCGTAGATCGATGGAATCACCGGAAAGGAACCGGCTGTCGATGCTCCGCGCGATCTCGAAATAATTGCAGATCAGTCCTTCGTAGTCCGCCGCCTGAAAAAGATAGTACGGCCGGTCATTGTATCCCAGTCTCTTCTTCAATGCGAGCAGCCGGTCCCAGGTGATGGAACCGCGCAGTTCCTCCTCCACCCGCTCCGCGTCCGGAAGGCGCGCAATGATATCCTTGCGGTAATACAGCACACCGATGTCGATATAAAGAGGCATCGCCACCAGTTTCCCGTCCGCATAACAGGATTTGATGGTCGGCAGGATGATATTGTCCTTCGCATAGTCCGCAAAGTACGGTTCGATCTCCTCGCACCACTTCGCGAACCGGGGGGTCCAGATGTAATCCACCGAGAATACATCCAACCGGTCACTCTTGCTGCGGAGGGAACGGGCGAGCAGTTCCTTCCGCTCATTGGTGCTGAACTTGGAGAACGGAAGGTCCACCGCGACGACCTCGATCTTCCCTTTGTGGCGCTCATTGAACATCTCGATGACCGCTGCATGCGCCGGAGAGATATGGTCCG
>JAVBYA010000182.1 GCA_030824295.1 Bacteroidota bacterium | reverse complement strand
GATAACTGATACCGAGCAGAAGATAGATGGTCCTCTCCCGGTAACCGTCCCAGCGGTAATAGCGCTGGTCGAACAGATTGTTGATCTCTGCAATCCCGCGGAACTGACCGAACAGTTCGGCGGTGGCCTTCACACCGGAACCGATGTATCCGGCATTCCGGTGGGTATTGGCAAAATCCGTGTATCGGGATGAATGGAACTCAGCGAATGCTTCTGCATGCACCCCGATGTCGAAATACTGATGATAGACCGCACCGACCGTGAATGCCGGAATGTGCGGCATGACGTGCGTTGAATCCTTGTGGCGCACCGTCTGTGTGGAGAGGTACGCCGTGACATCCTGCTTCAGGTTCAGGCGATAGAGAGCCGAAAGATCGAATTTCGTTGCGCGGACGCCTGAAAGATAAAGAACTTCCCACACTTTTGCACTATCCCGGTCATAGAAAGTGGTGTATTGCTGCACATGCTTGTACGACCCTCTGGCCGTGATGACCAGTTCGTCCATCGGCGAGAACTCCATCCCCATGTACAGATGCAGCCGTGTGTCGGTCGGAACAATGGCCGTATTGCCGAGGATGTATGGATTGATACGGAAGAGCGACTGCAGGGAATTCCTTTCCACCCCGGGAGCGAATCCGGCGGAAAGCGATGCCTGTTCCGTGAATGCAAAACGGACATCGACCGTGGGATAGAATCGGCCTGCGGCTGCCCCGGTATTCCCCCGGTAAAGGAACTGCTGAACCGCATAGGAGACCTGGAGCGCCGGGAGGAGCATTTGACGGCCTTCACCACGCAGCACGAACCAGTGTGCGGTCTGCACTGACGGAAGTTGTAGCGAGTACCCGGTACCGCGGTACTCCACCGCCGCCCGGAACGCCGTCTCCAATATTTTGGTCGTTGCCGCACCGTTCAGGAACAACTCCGATTCCGTGGAATGCATGGAGTCCGCTGCCGAGAACCTCCTCCATCCCATCCGCGCCGTGTAATCGACGCTGCTCATGGACTTGTAGGGGAGTGAATACCGCGAACCGATCCCGGTGCTCAATGACAGTCCGCTCAGATCCCGCACCTGCCACGGTGCACGTGACCCATAGGCGCGGTACGATTCCCGTCCGTATTCCAGTTCACCGCTCAGCTGTGCTGCTGGAACGTACGGCGCAGAATCAGGAAGCGTGTACGAACCGCGTGCACCGAATCCGCCGCGCCAAAAACCGGCATCGGAAAGATGTCCGGCACTTTCGGAATAATACCCGTTCACCACGAACGAACTCAACGGATCGTACTGCCCGAACCATCCATCCAGCTGCGGCGTGCCGTAGAATCCGATGCCGGCGAACACTCTGCCGTTCATCGCATTGGGAAGTTTAGTGAAGCTCTTCACCTGCTTCGGCGTGAGTGCCTCGCCGGTGTTCAGGGAACGTTCTCCCGGCGTAGGACGCGCCGGTGTGAAGATACGCTCTTCGTCCTCCTCTGCTTTGGAGCGGAGGTCGAGATCGATCTTCTCGCTTCCGGTGATGACGAATTCCGGCAGATCGATCTTCGGCAGAGCAGCGTCGCTCTTGGGAGACTGCACATTCTGCAGGTCGACCTCCTTCTTCGCCGCTTCTTTCTTCTCCGGTTCCTGTGCTGCTGCGAAAAGCACGCACCCGATCAGGAGCAGCATCGCATTCCGGAGTCGATTCGGTTGTCCGTTCACAGTTGCTCCAGGGATTTCAATTTCTTCTCCGCTGCGGGGACCAGGTCCGCCACTTTGTTCTGCTTCACCACGAATGTGTATGCTTCCTTCGCCTTCTGCACCTGATTGGTCCGTTCATAACATTCGCCGAGATTGAAGTACGACCGGCCGATCCACTGTGCGGCTGCCGGAAAGACGTAGCGGACCCGCATGTAATTCACGATCGCTTCGGAGTAGTTCTTCTGGGACTGGAACGCGAGACCAACGGCATACTGTGCTTCGGCTGCGATCTCATCCGTCCGGTTGACAGCGACCGCTTTGAAGAAGTCCATCGCCCTCCCGTACTGCTCCGCTTCCATGTTCAGCCACCCCAGAGCGAGCCGGCTCCGGTCCGCCGCAGTGGTCTTCGCATATTTCGTATACGTCTCCTCGAACTTCTTCACTGCCGCCGTCAGCTGTCCGGTCCCTTTCAGGACGAGCGCCTGCTGATAGGATGCTTCCGATGCTTCATTCGAGTTCGGATAATTCTCTTCGATCTTCGCGTAGGCGCTCAGTGCGATGTCCGGTTTGCCTCGCTGGGAGGAGATCCCTCCCATTTCGAACAGTGCCGCACTGGCCACGCGGCTGGAAGGATACGACTCGGCCGAGGTGCGGAACGATTCCATCGCCGTCTGTGCGTTCCCTGATGCAAGGTAGGACTTGCCAAGCCAGAAATGTGCATCACCCAGCAATTTGCTCTTCGGGAACCTCTCCAGGAATTCCTTATAGGCAACGATGGCGCTGTCGTATTGCTGCTGACCGTAGAACAGGTCCCCTTTCTTGAAGAACAGTTCATCGGCCAGCCGGACATTCGCATTGTCCCGGACGAACTCATCGATCACAGAGATGGCATCAAGCGGTTTACCGAGCAGAACGAAGCAATACTGCATGCCGTTCACCGCATCGCTCACCAGCGGGGATTCTGCATGGTTCTTTACGACGGCACTATAGGCAGCGATCGCTTCGGTGTAATTCTCCAGATTATAGTATGCATCGGCGATGCTGTACTGGGCGCGGGCTGCCATGTCGCTCTTGGGATTGGTCCGCAGCAGTTTCTGGAATTCCGTGATCGCCTGTGGATACCGCTTGTTCTGGAAATGGATCAGACCGATTCCGTACTGTGCATCGTCCACATATTGGGACCGGGTATACCGGCTGATGAGTTCCGTGAACCGCGCGACACCTTCCGCATCGTTCCCGGAGCGGTATTCAGCATTCGCCACCTGGTAGAGCGCATAATCATTGTTGGCAGCGGATGGATTGGCTTTGATATAATTCCTGTACGCCGTGCCGGCATCCTTGTACATCTTTGCAGAATAGTAACTGTCCGCAATGCGGAGCTGCGCATCGAGCGTATATTTTTTAGAGGAATCCGCAGCAACGACCTTCTCGAACGTGTTGGCGGCCGGGAGGAATTTCCCCTGTTTCAGATAAGACCAGGCGAGACCATACAGCGCATCGACCCGTTTCGCGTCGGTCAGCACCGCAGCGGCATCAGCATAATAGCGTTCGGACTCGGTGAAACGGTCGATCTGGAAGTAAGATTCAGCGGCCCAGAACTGCGCTTCGGCGGTCTGCGGCTGCTTGGTGTTCCGCCGTGCATATTGTTCAAAGAGTTTCGCCGCATCGGCGAACTTCTTCATCTTATAGAGCGCCCATGCCTCCTGGAACTGTGCGTCGCTCTTGACGGCGGCATTGCCGGATTCGGACTTCCCTGCGGTCCGGAAGGAATTCAGGGCATTGTCGAACTTCTTCAACGCAAGGTAGGTCTCGCCGGTCATGCGGTGTGCATCGGCAAGCACATCACTCTTTTTGAACTGCGCAGTGATCTGCTGGAATGCCACCAGCGCACTGTCATAGGACTTCTGTTCGAACAGGATCATCCCGGCTTCATACAGTGCATTGTCCGAGAATTCACCCAACGGGCGGGCGGTGACCGTAGCGCGGTACGCCGTCAGTGCACCGGCGATGTCGCCGTTCAGCTGCAGCGCGCGTCCCCGGCGGAACATCGATTTATGTGCGATATCATCACTGCCGGCAGAGAGTTCATCGAATATTTTGGCAGCTTCGGCAAACTCCTTCAGGTTCAGGAATGTCCATGCGTAGGAATAGCGGACATCGCGCGCGATGATGCTGCGGGAATAGCGCTGCAGGAAATTCGCATAGTGCGTCTTGGCGGCGGAATAATCCCCCATGCTGTAGTACGATTCGCCGATCAGGTACTGGCTGCGCTGCAGTTCGGTGGAATCGGTCAGCAGCGGCGAGACCTGGGTGAGGTACTCGATGCACTTCTTGTAATCGCGGGACTGGAAATAGCATTCGCCGATCCGCA
>JAVBYA010000398.1 GCA_030824295.1 Bacteroidota bacterium | reverse complement strand
ACTTCACGCATCGCCGGCACCGGTTGGAAACCGAACTCGCCGACGATGTACGGCTTCCGTCCCTTCGCCCGCACGCTGTTCTCAACAATGAGGTCGACCATCTCTTTTCGCGGAGCGTAGTGATGCGTCGTAACGATATCGACATTCGGATCGATGAAATAATCTTCCGAGAGGAGTTTTGTATGGGTCCCGCGCATCACAAGATGATTCGTATCCAATTGTTTCACCAGAGCGGCGATCTGCTTGGACCATTCAAAGGTCGTTTCCAGTTCATTCCCCGTTTCCCAGCAGAGGATCGCTTTATCATCCTTGTAGCGGAGACCGGTATATGTGTTCGTTCTGTTCACCAGAAAGGAGATCGTCGTCTTGATATCGGTGATCAGAACGGAATCACTCCAGAACTCCTCTTTGGTCTTCCCTCTCCATTCGGCATACTCTTTCGGACCGCCCCACCACCACCAGTTGTCGACGAACGGAATGATGATCCTGATGCCGGTCTCATTCGCGACCTTCATCACGAGATCGAGCGTCCGGAACGCCTGTTCATCGAAGACACCCGGTCCGTTCACATGACGGATGATCTCCTTTTCATCGGTGCTCTTCCGTGCGGACAGCACATAGATCCTCGCTACTTGACCGCCGGATTGTTTCACCGCAGTCAGTGCATCACGAATCTCAAATTCGTCCGGCAGGATCCACGGATTGGGATCGGTAAATTCAAAGTTATCCTCGAGGTAGTGAAGATTGGGGATGTTGTAGGAGATGAACCGGAATTCCTTGTTCCCGTCCATCAGCTTGTCCCCCTGCACCGAAATAAAATTATTGAATTGCCCGAATGAGAATGACACAAGTATGGCAAGAAGAGATGCGGAACGGATACTTCGAATGTTCATCATGGTGTCTGTTTGATTCCCGCCAAGAGGAGGTGATGCAACAGGTGTTGCGCCCGTACTGCTCAGCGATCGGATATTTCAATACCCGAAATGGTGTAGTTTAAGGAATTGTCTATGATTAGAAAGAATTCAAATCAAATGCCACAGTTTGAATCCAACAACAGAAGTCAGGACAAGTATTTACACCATATTTCATCGAATTTATACCACCATTTACAGTGAACGGTATTCCGATTATCATAACGATAAATACTTATTAAATAGATAAACATCCATGCCGCAGATGTTCTGAGAAACAATGATTTCAAGGGTTTTTTTAGCACGATAATTGGATATTGGGAATGGAATACTCAATTTTGATGAAAAGGGCTGGAGGACTCATATGTCGAATATCGTACCATTATTACACTCAGCGTTAAAGGAACAGATCCTCAGCCGTTGGTATCCTCTGGTGATCGACAAGGAATTCGGCGGTTATTTCACCAACATCTCACACGATTGGAAGCTTGAGTCCGAACAGGATAAAATGATCGTCACTCAGGCGCGCCATATCTGGGTCACCTCGAAGATCGCCGGTTTCTATGACGAAGCGGCAACCTATGAACGGATGGCACGCCATGGATTCGTTTTTTTGCAGCAATGCATGTGGGATGCCGAGCACGGCGGATTCTTCCAGATCCGCAGCCGTGACGGCGGGCTGACGATGTTCAATGGATGGCGGAACGAGAAACGAACATACGGGAATGCGTTCGGATTATATGCCCTTGCTGCGCTGTACAAACAGACGAATGATGCTGATGTCCTGGATTTTGCCAAACGCTCATTCCGATGGATCGAAATACACGCCTTCGATCCGGTGCAGAAAGGATATTTCCAATTCTTCACCGAGGATTCCCAGCGGTTCGACCGATCCAGCACCTACAAGACCATCGCTGCGGATGGGAATGAGGTGGGATATAAAGACCAGAACTCCTCCATCCATCTTCTGGAAGCATATACCGAACTGTTCCACGTCTGGAAGGATCCGCATCTCCAAACACAGCTGTACGGCATTCTGAAATTGATCCGCGATACCATGGTGCAGAGAAAAGGATATCTTCAGCTGTTCTTCCAGCCGGACTGGACCCCCGTCTCCTTCCGCGATTCGTCCGATGAAGAACAAAAGAAGAATTACGGACTGGACCATGTGTCGTTCGGTCACGATTATGAAACGGCGTTCCTCATGCTGGAAGCATCATACGCTCTCGGAATTGAGAATGACGTTCGGACCCTCACGGTGGCAAAACAAATGCTGGACCATGCGCTGAGAAACGGATTCGATGAAACGGTCGGCGGATTTTATGACGGTGGATATTATTTCAAGGATTCAGAGACATGTACCATCATCAATGACCATAAAAATTGGTGGGCGCAAGCCGAAGGTCTTAATGCACTTCTTCTCTTCTCCGCGATCTTCCCGGAAGAGAAACGGTATCGAACGTATTTTGACCGTCAATGGAAGTATGTTCAGGAATATATTCTTGATCACGAGAACGGCGACTGGTTCGAAGGGGGCATCGATAAAGAGCCGCGTTTCAAGAACGGACCCAAGAGTCATTTGTGGAAATGCACCTATCACACCGGCAGAGCGCTCATGAACTGCATCACGATCCTGACGCCGGATGCGGAGATTCCAGCCGGCTCCTCACGTGCAGCACGGAAGGAAGAGATGAACCAGTTCATCCGGCATTGGCAGGTTGCTGCAGCCCAAGTACGTATGTAGTACGGTATGCTCCTGAACGCAGTGGTGACCCCTGCCGCTCCCGCACGAAGATGCCGGTGATCGACAGCATCGATGCTCTTCCCATCGAGCCGCCGGTACAAAACGAATGCTCCGTTCCCACTAATCCACTCAATGGGAACGGAGCATTGTTTGAAACAGCTGCTGCTATTTCTTTTTTAGCAGCTGAAGATTCCTTGTGATCATTGCATCCCTGACGCGGACACTCTCTGCGCTTCGCAATCCATCCGGAGGCGTGTTCAGAACGTAATCCAAGAGTCTGTCAATGGATGAGGTTGCCACATGCAGCCGGGTATCGGATGATGCATAGTAGATGAAGACATCGCCGTTCTTCCGCTTCACCCATCCGTTGCTGAATGTCACGTTGGAAACATCCCCCACCCGCTCCTCTCCTTCTGGTGCGATGAAATGTCCCGCCGGTTTTGCAATGATCCTGTGCGGTTCTTTCAGATCGGTCAGGAAGAGATACAGGACATACCGCAGGCCGGCAGCAGTGTTCCGCACACCGTGCGCAAGCTGGAGCCATCCTTTGTCCGTTTTGATCGGTGCCGGACCGAGACCATTCTTCACTTCGGTGATCGTGTGATAGTGACGCTCGTCCACGACCGTTTCTCCGATCACGGACGCCTGTTCCATAGAGTCCGTTAACCCCCATCCGATGCCGCCGCCGGAACCGGTCGTGATGAATCCGTCCTGCGGCCGTGTGTACAAGGCATATTTGCCGTTGATGAACTCCGGATGGAGCACGACATTCCTCTGTTGAGGTGATGTGGTCTTCAGATCCGGCAATCTCTCCCAGGTGACGAGATCCTTCGTCCGGGCAATACCGCATTGAGCGATCGCCGAGGTCAGATCGAACTTCGCTGCGGATTTGTCCTTCCGCTCCGTGCAAAAGAGTCCATAGAACCAACCATCCTCATGTTTCACAACCCGCAGGTCGTATACATTGGTATCGGGATCCTCGGTCTCCGGCATGATGATCGGATGGTCCCAGAACCGGAAATTGTCGATACCGTTCTTCGATTCTGCCACGGCAAAGAATGATTTGCGGTCCACTCCCTCCACACGGACGAAGAGAAGGATCTTCCCGTTATGTTCGATGGCACCGGCATTGAACGCGGCATTGACCCCGATGCGCTCCATCAGGAACGGATTCGTCCGCTGATCCAGATCGTATCGCCAGATGATCGGTGTATGCCGGGCCGTGATGATCGGGAATTGGTGCCGGTCATAGATACCGTTGCCGTTCTTTGCTTTCGGGTTCTTCCGTTTCAGCAACTGTTCGTGTTCGCGGATGATCTTCTTGAGTTGATGTGAGAATTCCTGTTTTGTCATTTTCCACTTCCTGCAACTGCTAAGGGTTTTACCGCGTCG
>JAVBYA010000267.1 GCA_030824295.1 Bacteroidota bacterium | reverse complement strand
TGTCCGCCGGTGTGAGCGAGCGGGAGAGCCGCAGCATCCCGATCGCATCGATGGTGGAAGAGAACTCCCGGCCGTCCAGGATACCGGTCCCCCGCTCCTTATCCACTCCCCGCACCTGCTGAGAGTAACGGAGATGGGGATTCATCCGTGTTTCGGGGGTGATGAGCCAGGTGCGGAGCCATTCCGCCGCCCGTGCTGCATATTGTTCGTCCCCGGTATAATAGTATGCCAGTGAGAGCAGATTGACCGTCTTGAAGAAGGTCATCAGATTCTCGTGGTCCGGGATCTTGAGGATCTCCGGATTCACCTCACCGTCCTTGCGGATGTACGGCAGACCGTCCGGTTTGGACGGATCGGGCCACCAATAGCGGCTCAGGCTGAAGAAATCGTTCTTGTTGCCGCTGGGCGGCAGGATCTCCTTTGCGGTGACGGTAACGATCTCCGTCGTCATCAACTTGTCGGCATCCTTTCGGAGTTTCTTGACGGCGGGAGTATACCGTGCATCGCGTTTGAAGACGGCGGTTTGGATGGAAACGAGTGTATCGGCATTCAGGGTGAAGACCCGCGGCCGCTGCGGATACACTGAAACAATGACAAAGAGCAGTAACAATGCGATGAAAAGGATTCGTGTGTTCATAGGATTCCTATACCTGCAGTAAATGGAATGCAAAACCGGCGACCTCCTGCTCCAGATAGATCGCTACTCGTTTACCGTTCTTCTCCACGTTCGACTCCTGGCGGAACGAGTATCCTTTCCGCTGGAAGTATGTGATAGCGCGTTCAATGAAGTTCGTCCCGATGGCAAGATGGCCATGTGTGCCGAGATACTGCTTCTTCATCACTTCGAATTGGGTCCCGACGAAGTTGGAGGAGTTCCCTTCCTTGATCGGAAGTCCGAAGAGCGATGCGATCATCTGCGCGTTCTTCATCGACTCGGCATCGTCAGCGCAGTTCATGCCGATATGTTTCAGTTCCAGTCCGAGCATCAGCAGCACTGCCCGCTCGGTCATCTTCCGGATCTCGTCGAACTGTTTGGCGGCGATGAGTTCGGGCTTCACCATCCAGCTTCCGCCGCAGGCGACGATCTGCGAATACTTCAAATAGGAGAGCAGATTGGATTCATCGATACCGCCGGTCGGGATGAACCGCATCTGTTTGTACGGTCCGCCGATCGCTTTCAGATACGGCAGTCCGCCGTTCCCTTCGGCCGGGAAGAACTTCACGACATTCAGTCCAAGCTCGATCGCCTGTTCCACTTCGGACGGTGTGGCAACTCCCGGAAAGACCGGTATACTGTTCGACGTGCAGTACTCCACCACTTTCGGATTGAGTCCCGGCGCCACGATGAACTTCGCACCGCACGACACAGCAGTTTTCGCCTGATCGACGGTCAGCACAGTGCCGGCCCCCATCAGCATGGATGGATAGGCAGCAGCAATGCGGGACATTGCTTCTTTCGCCGCTGCGGTGCGGAAGGTGACCTCGGCACACGGCAGTCCGCCGTCGATGAGGGCTTTGGCCAGCGGTTCCGCATTGTTCGCGTCGTCGATGGCGATCACCGGCACGATGCCGGTCATTTCTATTTGATGGAGGATATCACTCATGGTCATTCTTTCTATTTTAGGAGGAGCATTTTGCGGACGGCGGTCCGTCCATTCCATTGTAACTCAGCGTAGTACATTCCTGATGCGAGATGGGTACCGTCGAAATTCCGGCGGTAACGGACATTCCCTTCCGCCCTTCCGTTGAACAGGACGATCACTGCTTCACCGATACCGGAATAGACCGTCAGTGTCACTTCCGCGGCGACCGGAACTTCGAACTGCAGAACGGTCGCAGGATTGAACGGATTCGGATAATTCTCCAGCAGTGCGAACGATACCGGCGGGAGAACAGCATCGGACTGCTGAACCGATGTAACGAGTGCCAGCGGACCGACCTCGCTCTTACGGATGGGACGATGGGTCGCCGGTGCCGCGGATATTTCATCTGCACCGATATCGAACGGTGCGGTCCGGGACTGGCCTTCCATGTCCGTTGTGACGAACGGATAGGAACCGACGGCCGCATTCACCGTAGGGCTGTTCGGTCCGGTACGCCAGAGACTGTCCGCTTCGCGGAACATCAGCGGATTCGCAATGGTAATGCCTGCCGGCTTCGTGATCCCCAGCGATGCGCCGTAGAAGATATTCCCTTCATACAGCATATTCAGCGGGGTGTCCGAATAGGTGATGAGCGGTTCCTTCGTGCTCCAGACAAGATTGTTCGCAATGACGCAATCGAGCGGAGGAAGGGAGAGTTCACTGTCCTTCCCTGCCCCTATATGGAACGAATAGCGGTTCCCAATGAGCGTGTTGAAGACGACCTTGGCCCGCTTCACCTGGAAATAGCGGTTGAGCGGTGAGTTCGGCACGCCGTTCATGATGGTGATGCCGGTCTTGAAACTGGAGCCTGCGCTGTTCTCGATATAATTGTTATAGACCTTGTGGTCCTCACCGATGATGCGGACGCCGCCGGAGTTCGGTACGTTGTTGCAGAAGAAGTAATTCCCGTACACACTGCATTTATTACCGTGCCGCAGGGTGAGCATCGCTTCGCAGCTGACGAAGACGTTATGCCGGTAGATATTCTCGCCGGACTTGTTCGAGATCGCTTCGATCTCTCCGTTGCACCGGTCGAAATAATTGTATTCCACCGTGGTATAGGAATCGTTCATGGAGTAATCGCTCGTTCCGACACGGATGGTCTCTCCTCCGTTCACCGGGGTCCCGTTCAGGTCCACCAGGATCGGACGGGGGCCGAAATAGTTCGAATCGATCCGGTGATTGTTCGCGACATTGGAGGAGGTCAGCCAGACGACCAGGGTCGTCCCCATATGCACCTTGTTCTCGAACGCACAGTGGTCCACACGGTTGTTCTTCCCATAGATCGACACCCACTTGTAATCGGTTGCGATACTGGCGGGATTATAGCTCTTGATGGATGTCCGGGTAAGCCGGCAATTATTGCTGATGACACCATCCCCCTGGAATTCGATGACGGCACCGGAGGGACTGTACCCATTCTCGAACTTCAATCCTTCCACCACCAGGTAATTGCCGGCAATGCGGAGCGTCGATGTGCCGGTGAGGAGCACACCCTGATTCGTTTTTGCACGAAGCAAGATCGGCTGCAGCGCTGTACCGTTCGCTTTGAACACGATCGCCTGGTTCGTCCATGTTCCGTTGTTCATGGTGATGGTATCACCCGGTGCGATGGTCGCTAGTGCTGTCGTGATCTGCGCTGCGGTCGAGACGGTGACCTCTTTCGCGGAGGCTGCCGTCATCAGAATGAGGAGCAGAGCGATCGAGAACGATATTCTCTGAAGGATCGGGTTCATGTTATTTCACCAGCATCATTCTGTTCACGATGGTCCGGCTCCCGAAGGTCAGCCGATAGAAATAGATTCCGCTCGAAGCATCAGCGGCATTCCATTCATACCGATGAACGCTGCCGGAGGTTAGTTCTTTATCGACCAGTACGGCAACGAGTTGGCCGAGCAGCGAATAGACAGAGAGTGTCGCTCGTCCGGACTGCGGCAATGTGAACTCGATGGAAGTGGCAGGATTGAAAGGATTAGGATAGTTCGCACCGAGCGAAAGAACGGCAGGAACAGAACCGATCTCCGCTTCCATCACTGCGGAATACGAAAAGTTCCCGTTACGGTCCACCTGCTTCAAGCGGTAAGAGTATCGGCCCGGTGAGGTCGGGACATCTGTATGGGAATACGTACGGCTGACATTGGATGTCCCATATCCGGGAATGAAACCGACCGATTCCCATCGGGCTCCGGCGGTCCCTTCTGTTTTCTGTGCGGAGGAGGACAAACGTTCGACATCGAAACCATAGTTGTCCAATTCCGTTGCGGTGGTCCAACGAAGCACAGCCGCGGAACGGTCCGCCGTGACGGTCCAGGAAGTGAGCTCCACCGGGAGCGGGACGATGATTGCCGAGCGCGCGAGCGCGCAATAGATATACTCATTCGGAGCATTGAGTTTGACAGCGGTCGTCAA
>JAVBYA010000211.1 GCA_030824295.1 Bacteroidota bacterium | reverse complement strand
GCGCCACCTTCTTCTACCGTGAGTTCTCCTTCTCGCGCGGTGTGTTCATCCTGCTGTGGGTCACATCCATCACCACCGTCACCCTCGGACGCTTCTTCGTCCTGAAGTTCGAGCAGGGGCTCTATCGACGAAGGAAGGAACTCAAATCGGTGGTGATCGTCGGCAAGAATTCCACGGCGGAACAGATCCATCAACTCTTCACTCAGCGTCCGACGCTGGGATATGAAGTGCTCGGATATTATGCCGAGGTCGCGGCGGATGCATCATCGCCGCTCTCATCCGCACGGTATCTGGGAAGGACCGCCGATGTCCCGGACGATATCGTTCCTCTGCGCGTCCAGATCGTACTCGTGGCGCTCTCCCACCAAGAACAGGATCAGATGCTGGACCTGCTGCGCCGTACCGAAGGGAAGAACGTCGAGTTCATGATGGTACCGGACATGCTCGAATTGATGACGAGCCGCATCCGGATCAGGGAGATCGAAGGGGTACCGTTCATCACGCTCAAGGACATCCCGATGTCCACCTGGAACAAGGTCCTGAAGCGCGGATTCGACCTTCTGTTCTCCCTCGCCGCACTCATTGTGGCATTGCCGGTGATGGGTGTGATCGCGGTGATCATCAAAGCGACCTCCCGCGGACCGGTGTTCTACATCCAGGAGCGGGTCGGACTGGACGGCGTTTCCTTCCCCCTCATCAAATTCCGCTCCATGCGCATCGATGCGGAGAAGCATACCGGGCCGGTCCGCAACACGAAAGAGGATAACCGTGCCACCGGTATCGGCAGGATCCTACGCCGGACGAGCCTGGATGAACTGCCGCAGCTGTTCAATGTTCTGGTCGGACAGATGAGCATCGTGGGCCCCCGACCCGAACGTCCCTTCTTCGTGGAACAATTCAAGAGCCGCGTTCCGAAATATCTGGAACGCCATCGGGTGAAGACCGGGATGACCGGTTGGGCGCAGGTGAACGGATTACGGGGCGATGTGCCGATCGAAGAGCGCACGAAATTCGACATCTATTATGTGGAGAACTGGTCGCTCGTGTTCGACATCAAGATCATTCTAAAGACCATCCGCGCCGTGATCTTTGCGGACGATGCCTATTAACCAATTCCCGGACGGACTGTATGGTGCCGCTGTTCATCTTCTATCTGCATATCGTCGGCCTGACCGCCGCTTTCACTTCGGAGTACCGGAAGGAAGGGCTGAGCGCCGGATTTCTGAACGTGGGATTCTTCGTGCTGATCTTCTCTGTGGGTTGGACCATCAGCACATTCGCGCTGAAACATCTGGTGGGGGCGGAAGGATGGGCAACGTGGATGGACCGTGATGCCATGTCACTGGTGCTGCTGACCGCCGGAGAGGCGGTCTTCTTCTTTTTCTATTTCAGCGACAAGCAGCGTCGGCCGCTTCCGCACTGAATCATTTCAGAGTGAAGTTGAACGTGATGGTGCATTCCTGCTCCGCCTGCACCTGAGAACTCAGCAGCGGTTCGAACTTCCACAGCTTCACTTTTCCGATCGCTGCGTTCTCCAACCGCGTATCCCCTTTTTGCGCCGGTGCAACGGACCGGACGGTACCGTCCGGCAGCACTCTCACCCTCAATTTGATCTGCGCTGCAACGTTCACGCCGGGCGGATACCCCGGCACATCACCGCTCAGCAGTTTCCTGTTCCCGCCGCCGGACCATTGCACCGCGTACCCTACATTGCTTCCCGATCCTCCGGTTCGCGATCCGGCGCCGACCGTAGATGCGGACTGTACATTCGTCGTCCCCTGTGAACGTCCCACGGTGTTCTCCCGTGTTCCGAGACCGCTGGAGACCACTGTGGTCTGCCGTTCCTCTGCAGTGATCTTGCCGCTGCGTCCGGTCGTGCTCGGCGCATCGGCGCTGATGCTCTTCTTGTTCTGTTTGATGGAGATGACATCATCCGGAAGGTCCAGATAGTTCCGCGACGGAAGAGCAACGGAATTGTCCGCTTCTTCCGCTTCCTGGATCTCTTCCCGTGCGGCGGTCTGCTGCGCAGGAATATCGGGCATCGGTGTGTTGAGGGAATTGATATCACCCCAGGTCATCTCGACGACCTGCGGTTCAGGGATATACTGTCGGAAGGTGGAGAAGAACAGCAATAGGGCAAGACCTGCATGGAACAGGAAGGAAACGACCCAGCCGAGCTGCAGTTCGCGCGTCGTGCGGACCATATCAATTCCCTTCGACGGGCTCGGTGGCGATCAGGAAGCGCTGAGCACCGACCCCTTTGGCAAGGTCGATCACTTCCACTGCTTTCTGCAGGCTCACCTCTTTATCCGCACGGACGATGATCACCTGCGAACGGTTCTGGTCGAGGATGGGGATGAGTTTCTGACCCAATGTCTCTGTGGTCACTTCTTCGGAATTGATGTACAGCCGGCCGGAGGTGGTGATGGTGAGGACCGTCTGCCGGTCCGTCTGCGTCTCACTCGTCTGTGCCTTGGGAAGCTGCACCTGGATGCCGGGTGACGAAACGAACGAAGAGGTAATGAGGAAAAAGATGAGCAGCTGCAGGACGATGTCCGTCAGCGATGCATAATTGAAGTTCGGTTCGATCTTATGTTTACGTTCGAATTTCATCGTCTTCCATCCACCCGGTGCCGGGAGGGGGTCGGTTATTCGTCCTTGGGTTCGAAGAATTCGTCATCCGCAAATACCGTGCGGGTCGGTTTGGAACTCTTTGCCGGCTTCGCCGGTTCGCCGGCCGGCAATGATTCATCCTCCATCTGCCCGGTCTTCATGAGCGAGAGGAATTCTTCGGCACTGTTCTCGATCTCGAACACGAACCGGTTCACTTTAGCGACGAAATAATTATAGAAATAGAGAGCCGGAATACCGACCAGAAGTCCGAATGCGGTCGTGAGCATCGCTTCCCAGATACCGCCGGCAAGGATGCTGGGATTGACATTTCCCCCGAGCTGTTCGATGGTGTGGAATACGGCGATCATTCCGGTCACGGTCCCCAGGAACCCGAGCATCGGCGCGGTGCCGGCCATGTTCGCCAGGAGGGAAAGACGTTTCTCGAGATGGAAGATCTCCTCTTTGCCGGCAAGTTCGATGGCATCCTTCACGGCCTGCTGACCGTGACGGTAGTTCATCACTCCGTGCTTCAGGATGTTCGAGACCGGTGCCTTCACTTTGGTGCAGGCATCCACTGCGCCCGCGACATCGTTGCGGGACAATGCGCTGCGGATCTTCGTCATGAGCTGTTTCGGGTCGACATTGGAACGGGAGAGGACGATGTACTTCTCAATGATCACCGCCACCGTGATCAGGGAACTGAGAAGGATCGGCCACATCACGAGACCGCCTTTCAAGAACAATTCTAACAGATTCATTGTCGATCCTGCAGTTGATGATAGAACGTTGGAACGGACCTTGTGCTTAGTTCCCCACTTTCGCGATCACCGGTCTGGACTCGAGCATGTGCTCCATCTTGTCCATCTGCTGCTTCGCATCGGTCTTGGTCTCGAACCGGCCGACACACACACGGTGATAGCCGCCCAGCGGTTCCACGAACGCGTCGAAACCTGCCTCGGTAAAGATCCGGGCGATGACCTCGGCCCGTTCGCGTGACGGCCAGGAGGAGATCTGCACGGTATACGCGCCGGTCCCCTTCACCATCCCTTTCACGGGTGCGGCCTGCCGCCGCGGCATCGTGCGCGCATTGGTCTCGACCTTCGTCAGATTCTCTTCCAGCGCAGGCATCGATTGCTCAACGGTCATTTCGGTCCCCGGCTGCACGGTGGAGGTATCCTGTGTGACCGGAGAGTAATTATCCTGCGGCAGGGAGACCACCTGCGGCGTTGCTTTCTTCTTGCCCCACAGCTTCACGATGCCGGTCGTATTCAGGATGAATGCAACGGCGCCGAGCGCAACGACCGCCGCAACGATGATAAGAACGATCTTAGGAACTCCGCCTCCTCCTGCCGCCGACGATCCGCCGCTCTTCGGCGCGTCACCCTTGACATTTAAATTTGGCATTGTTGTTTCTCCTTCCGTACGATGGCTGAACAGTGGCT
>JAVBYA010000244.1 GCA_030824295.1 Bacteroidota bacterium | reverse complement strand
CATTTCAAACAAGGGATCCTCGACATCACCGGTGCATCGTTCCGGTATGACAGTCTCAATCTCTATTGCCGGCTCACATTCACGAACCTGTACGATCCGGGATGGCATCCGGAGTACGGATTCCAGCTGACACTGGCTGCCATTGCCGTGAATACCGGCGGTGCTGTGCAGCGCTCCGTCGGCGTCAATTCCGGATACACTCTCGATTCTGCCCGTGCGTTCGACTGGATGCTGCTGGTCGGCGGCGGTGTGCGGGTGCTGGATGCTAACGGTGCCGTCCTCTGCGAGTATATTCCCAAGCAAAAAGATGCAGCGGATCCGCTCGGACGGGTATCGGACCGCACGGTCGAGTTTTCCGTCCCCTTGAAGTTCATCGGAATGCCGCGCCCTGACTGGAAATTCACCATATTGGTCGGTGCGCAGGATGACCACGGAGGGGCCGGGATCGGCGAATTCCGGACCGTTCAGCAGGAGGTCTCAGAATGGCTGGGCGGCGGGAGACAATTGCCGAACGATTCGAACGTCTATGATGTTATGATGATACACTAACCCAACACCCCAAGGAGGCACCATGTTCTTTTTGATCTTCGTTCTTGTTTCAGCAGCGGCATTCGTATCCTGGCGCTCCATGCGCATCAATCCCAACACCGCCGGTTCGGCGAACATCTCGCTGATGGTGGCGGCCGGCGCCGCACTGGCTGCTCTCTCCAACTGCTTCACCGTCATCCCCGCCGGCAGTGTCGGCGTGGTCGATTTCTTCGGTACCGTTTCGGAGAATACACTGAAGTCGGGTATCAACTTCGTGAATCCCCTCGCACGCATCGTGAAGATGTCGATCAAGACGCAGGAGATCAAAGAAGTGATGGATGTTCCGTCCAAAGAAGGCCTCACCGTCCAGCTCGAAGTGAGTCTGCTCTATCATTTGAATCCGGAGAAGGCCGCGGATGTCTACAAAACGGTGGGTGAGGAATACGAATCGGTCATCATCGAGCCGCAGTTCCGCTCCGTAACGCGCGGCGTCACCGCCAGCTTCGAAGCGAAGGCGCTCTATACGTCCGAACGCGAACACCTGTCGTCCCTGCTGCTCAGCGAGATCGTGAAAGCAACGAGCGAACGCGGCATCACGGTGGAAGCAGCTCCGCTGCGTCGCGTGACGCTCCCGGCCGGCCTCTCTTCCTCCATCGAACAGAAGCTCCAGTCCGAACAGGAGAGCCAGCGGATGCAGTTCGTGCTGACCAAGGAGAAACAGGAAGCGGACCGGAAACGGATCGAAGCACAGGGTATCTCCGACTTCCAGAAGATCGTGAACCAGGGACTGAACTCGCAGCTGCTGCAGTGGAAAGGGATCGAAGCGACCGAGAAACTCGCGAATTCCTCCAATACGAAGGTGATCATCGTCGGCGGGAAGGATGGTCTGCCGCTGATATTCGACGCGAAGTAACTCCGGTCACAGAGTGCAGAAAAAGAAAGAAGCAGGGGCGCTCCCTGCTTTTTTCTTTTTATAATTATCTCTATACTGCTCCATGGAGCGGACCAAACATACCTCTTCCGTCGTCTCCGATGTGCTGACCATCGCGTTCATCACCATCGGCACGCTCGGACTGTCCATCCAGTTCCGTCTGTACGAGACGCTGTATGAGATCATCCAGACCTATCCGGGATACTATCTGGAGGAGTTCCTCTTCACCATCACCACGATCTCCTTCCTGTTCGTCTTCTTCTCGTACCGCCGCTGGCGCGAACTCAGGGATGAGATCGAGGTCCGCATCGCCGCCGAGGTCTCCCGGTCCCTCACCGAACAGCGCAACGAAGCACTGCTGACGAGCATCCCGAACATCACGTATCGCCTGCGGAAGGACGGCACGTACCTCGATTTCCGCGCCGGCAACACGGTCGATCTGTACGGTCCGACGGAGGACCTCATCGGCAAGAACATCATGGACCGGCTCCCGCATCCCATCGCAGCACTCGTCCTCCGTCACACCGAACTGGCGCTCTCCACCAACACCATCCAGACCTGCGAGTACGATCTGGAACTGCATCAGCAGAAGCGGCACTTCCAGGCGCGCATCATCAGCTGCGGTACGGACGAGGTGTTCGTGCTCGTGCGGAAGATCGAGGATACGGACATCATCTCCGCCGCGCTCGCCCAGTCCGAAACGCGCTTCCGCGAAGTGGTGGAGAGTCTCAGCGAAGGTCTCATCATCACCGACCCGAACGACAATGTCGTCTATATGAACCAGCGTCTCTCCGAACTCTCCGGCTGGACATTCGAGGAGATGAAGAGCCGTCCCGGCTACACGTTCCTGCTGCCGAAGGAGCGGTGGCACGAGATCCAGGACCGCAATACGAACCGCACACAGGGGATCGCCGAACGGTACGACCTGGAGATGATCCGGAAGGACGGCAAGCGGTTCTGGGCGGAGATCTACGGCTCACCGCTGCGCGATACGCAGAAGAACATCATCGGCACCATCGGCACCATCACGGACATCACCGAGCGGAAATGGAACGAACGGCTCCAGTCCGCCCTGTACCGCATCACGGATGTGACGCGCGCAGCGAAGGACATCCAGGAGCTCTTCCGCAGCGTCCACTCCATCATCGGCGAACTGATGTACGCCAAGAACTTCTACATCGCACTCTACGATCCCGTGACGCATACCATCTCCTTCCCGTACTTCGTGGACGAGGTGGATGTCCCTCCCGCACCCCGGAAGTTCTCTCACGGTTCCACGGAGTACATCATCGAGACCGGACGGATCCTGCATGCCCCGGCACCGGTCTTCGATTCCATGTTCTCCAAAGGGGACCTGGACCTGATCGGTGCACCGGCGGTGGACTGGCTCGGCGTGCCGCTCACCTCCGGCGGGAAGACCTTCGGCGTGATGGTCATCCAGAGCTACGATCCGAAGATCGTCTTCACCGACCGAGAGCAGGAGATCCTCATCTTCGTGTCGCAGCACATCGCCACCGCCATCCGGCAGAAATCCGAAGAGGAACGGTTCCGCGCCGTGTGGGAACATTCGGCGGACGGCATGCGTGTGACGGACAAGGAGGGGAACATCGTGATGGTGAACGACGCGTTCTGCACGCTCGTCGGCAAAGGAAAAGAAGAACTGCTCGGACGGCCGTTCAATGCGGTGTATGACCTGAGGACGGCCGCGGGACCGTTCATGGAGGAGTACCGGCAGCGGTTCCGCAGCGGCACCAACCAACCCCGGCTGGAGTCCCAGATCCATCTGTGGGACGGCCGGATGCTGACCGTGGAGATGACCTCTTCGTTCATCACCGTCGGCGTGAATGAGACGATGCAGCTGAACATCTTCCGCGACATCACCGACCGGAAACGGCTGGAGGACCAATTGCTGCACGCGCAGAAGATGGAATCGATCGGCGTGCTGGCTGGCGGCATCGCCCACGACTTCAACAATGTGCTCGCCATGATCCTCGGTTCCGCCGAGCTGGTGAAGCAGAAAGCGAAGAACCATCCCGACATCTTCAAGTTCGCCCAGATGATCGCCGGCGCGGCCGAACGCGGAGGCGGCATCGCCAAACAGCTGCTGATGTTCGCCCGGACCGAGCGGGGTGTGATGAAACCGCTCTCCCTCACCGCCGTAACGACCGATGTCTGCAAGCTGCTCGAACATTCCATCCCGAAAACGGTCGCCATTACAACCGAATTCCTCACGGCGAATGATGTGATCATGGGGGACGAGGACCAGCTGCACCAGGTGCTCATCAACCTTGCCGTGAACGCACGCGATGCCATCGTGCAGACCGGCACTCCGGGCAGCGTCACCTTCACCGTGGCCAATGCGGACGGTGCGGAACTGCAGCGCTCCTTCCCCGGCGCAGAGGACCGGCTCTACGTCTCGCTCAGCGTGACCGACACCGGATGCGGGATGGATGAGGGAACGGTGAAGCGTATGTATGAGCCGTTCTTCACAACCAAGGAACGGGGAAAAGGGACCGGACTCGGTCTCGCCATCGTGCACGGCATCGTGCGGTCCCACGGCGGATTCATCGGCGTCACCAGCACGGTCGGACGCGGAACGGTCT
>JAVBYA010000261.1 GCA_030824295.1 Bacteroidota bacterium | reverse complement strand
GATGCCATGACATAGACGAGGAGCAGAACCATGTCCGACCAACAGACCATCGAATTACGCTGCAGCAAGAATCCCGACGGGAAGTTCAATGCACGGACCTTTGTGAACGGGAAGGAAGTGAAAGGGAAGCAGTTCAGTGTGAACCGCGGGGACCAGTTCTCGCTGGTGCTGGCATACCATCAGATCAAAAAACAGTACGCCGGTGCAGCAGTGCAGATCATTGGTTTGGATAAGAATGCCGAAGCGAGCATCCTGCATTCAGAGCTGTGAGGTGTAGGATGGGCGGAATGGATGCCCATCCTGATCAGCTGTTGCCGGGGGGATTGTAGTTGCCGACCAGGTCGGACTCTATGTTGAGGCGGCGCTTCTTGTCCTCTTCGAAGTGGACGCAGATGCAGTTCGCATCGTACCGGGCCAGAAGATGGTCCTTCAGACCGTCGAACTGTTTGCCGAGGTTGTCGGTCTCGCCGACAAAGATATGCTTGTGCGACACCTTGTTCATCTCATCGGTGGAACGTCGGGTGATCACATAGACCGCTGCCACCTGCTTGAATAATGTCGTCATCGGATGGATGGCGAACGAATACTTCTTTCCTGACTCTCCGCGGAACGCAATCTGTGCCATGGCTATCTCCTCTTCCCCTCAATATCGTCAATTCCCCTGCCAAAACCTACGACCCTCGGAGTCGTCCGCTTCTCTTCAACACACACACGTAAAAAAGTACTGCTAAAAGGACGGACGCCCGTCCGTCCGTATCTTGATGCCCGTCCGTCCACTTGTACCGTCTCCCGACCGTACAAAAAGGAACCGGCTCATACAGACGCCGGGTCGGTGGGGCATGTTGGTGAGGTTCGCTGCCGCTCGATCACTCGTTCACGCTCAGCAGCTGATGCTGCATCCGCTGTGAGGCGGCAGGGAAGAAGCTCATCTCGTCCGCATGGACCACTTCGCGCACATCGGCATACCAGGACGGATTCTCGAAGAACGACAGAGTGATATACGCTTTGTAGCGCGTGGTGCCGGAAGCGTTCTTCTCGCGGATCTCTTCCACCGCATCCGCCAGCGCGCTCAGGTCCGCCGCAGGATACCGCAGACGCATCAGTGCCGTCATGCGCAGCGCAGATTCGGTCACGCCGGTATTGCCGGAACGGAGCGCGGTGACGAGATTGGCGGCGATACGGCTGGTCTTGGTCTGTTCGGTAGAGGGGATCGTCTGGGCAGTGGAGACGGTGAGTGCGATCAGGGTGATGGCGGCGATGGTGATGATCTGCTGTTTCATGGCTTCCTCCGTTGTTGATGTCCGGTGCAGCGTGATTTCGTAACACCAAGAACGGGAAAAACGATGTGGAAGATGTGCCGGTTGCGTCAACAGTTGTAAAAAGATGTCATTGCGCTCGAAGGAAAGACTCACCACAAAGCAAAGCATTCACCACAGAGGACACGGAGAAAAAGCAATGAAGAATTATGAATGAGGAATGTTGAATGGATCAAGGTCGATGCGCAGGAGAGAATGCTAAAATCAATCACGCAAAGAAGGGAAAGGGGGATCACAAAAACAAGTGGTGACACATCCGCAGAATGAACGAATGGCTGGTAGGTCGGCATTTATGCCGACACGAAACCCCATAATATCACAGCAGATCACGAAAGGAGCGGTGAGAATATTGTAGGTCGAAGCGTTGCTTCGACCACATCTCCGGTGACTGTCTCCGGCACGAAAGCGAAAATGAGGGTGACAGTCACCCTCGGTGTGGAATGGTCGACGCGCAGGAAAGAATGCAGAAAGCACTCTCGCAAAGACGCAAAGACCCAAAGGGGCGGATCGCAAAGAAGGAAAGGGAATTCGAATCAGGGTGATGATCACCTTCACCCATTACGTCACCCTGAAGAGTACCGTGCTCATGGAACCATCGGTGCGATTTCAGGGTCTGTCGCTGCGGCAATGGACTAGAGAGAACGGTCACCCATTGTCCGTTCGATGATTTTCCCCTACATTCAATCACTATGACACAACAGCAGAGCGGACATATCGAACTAACCCGGGAAGCATTCGAACAGATCGCGCAGGAGGCATACGATGCCCTGCCGGACGATTTTCACGATACCATCGACAATGTCTATGTCGTGGTGGAGGACTATCCCTCCGATGAGACGCTGGAGAAAGTACGGTCGGGCAAGTACGGACTGCTCGGGCTCTACGAAGGGGTCCCGCTCACACAGCGCGGTACCTGGTACGGCAGCTCGCCGGTCCTGCCCGATAAGATCACGCTCTATCAGAAGAACATCGAAGCGGTCTGCGCGGACGAAGAAGAACTCGAACTGCGCATCATGGAAGTGCTCTTCCACGAACTTGGTCACTACTTTGGAATGGACGAGAAACAGGTCCGCGCCGCCATGAAGAAATTCATGTAAATATTCAGTGGTTCAATAACCGCTTGTATTGCTTTTATTGAGTCAATGAATCTATGATGCAATGAATCAATCTCTCGTTGTTTTCTCCACGACTTTCTCCACTTTGTTCCTCACCGGCTCCACCGTCTGCAGATACCGATAGAGTGCTTTCACTTCCAGGTCGCTCATGTTCTTAAACGAACCCCACGGCATCGGTGTCCCCGCGATCTGTACACCCTGACGGAACCGGTGCAGGAAGACCTCTTCCGTCCATTGGGCGATATGTCCAGTCTCCGGGTCCGGAGTGATGTTTGGTGTGGTGAAGGTCAGTTCGGGCATCACGTCGGACGGCATGGAGAAACCGCCGGCGAACTTCGGACCGACGAACGCGCCGGTCATCAGGTCCCGGTTGGTATGGCAGCCCACGCAGTTCGCAATGGAGTTGGCAATGTACTTGCCGTACGCGGCGGTGGTGTCCGGCACCACGCGGCGCGGCGGAACGGCGCTCGGTCCCACCGGTGTGATGAGGAACGCCGAGACCGCTTTCCCGATGAAGTTCACCTCGCGGTTCACCACCGGATTGTGAACGGGAGGCAGGGTGCGCAGGTACGAGATGACGGCGGTCAGGTCCTCATCGCTCAGATCGTGGAACGGCATGAAATCGAACACGGCACGTCCGTCCGGGAAGACGCCGTTCCGCAGCACGCGGGCGATCTCGCCGTCCGTCAGCGCGCCGATACCGGTCTCTTTGTCCGACGTGATGTTCGGTGTGCGGATCACGCCGAACGGCAGCAGGAACTCGAAGCCCCCTTTGAGTGTGACCTCCTCGCCGGCGGCCGCCTTCGCCATATCTTCCGGCGCAAAGTGACAGCCGTTGCAGTGGGCAGGACCATACACCAGATACTTGCCCCGCGCGATCACAGCGCTGTCCGTGCTCGCGGAGATCTTGGGATACGGCGAATCGAACGTCCGGTCATGCCGAGCATACACGGTCACAACGAACAGGACGATCACGATGACAAGGATGATACCGCTCCATTTCAGGATCGTTGCCAAACGTTTCATACATCCTCCTTTTTTGTTAAAATCAGATAAAATCGTCCGAAATATAAACGAACGATGGGACAATGTCAAAGCACTACAAAACGAATGATCTTACGGAGGAAAGCGGCAAAGAGATGCGATTTTTTTTTGGGCGGCAGAATGCCGGTGATGCCCAACATGCGATCCATAACAGGGTGTAATATATACTCCCCAAAGAACCGCCGTGAATGAAGGACCGAAGAGTGTTACGGAGTGAAGAAGATGAAACTCCCGCCGGAGTATTTCACGCCGATCGGAGCGGAATACGCTGTGATGTTCCGTCCGGTGGTCGCGGTACAGCGGTAGAGGTACGTGTGCGGGGCGGTGAGAGTGGAATCGATGCACTGTCCGACCGATGATGGTTCCGTGATGAAGACCGTGTAGCTGCCGCCGTCCACCGAACGCTCCAGCGTCCAGCGGCGGAATGCGCTGAAGAAATCCACATTGATCCGGATGACCGTCGGTGACGTAAAGGTGCCGCGCAGTCCGGGAGGATACGCGTTGAAGGTGACCGGGAATGCATTCGTATAACCGGTCACAGTACCGTGGAGCAGTACACCAATGCGGTACCCGTAGAGTTGTCCGATCTGCAGGG
>JAVBYA010000033.1 GCA_030824295.1 Bacteroidota bacterium | reverse complement strand
GGTGCCAGTTCTGCGGAGGGACATGTACAGATTGCCGTTCACAGGACTCAATGCGAGTCCACCCACAGGCTGTGTGATTCCATTGGTGCCAAGTAGGGTCGCCGCACCGGAGTTGATGTTCACTCGATAGATGCCGCCGCTGAATGTTCCCATATAGGCGAGCGAATCATCGTAGATCGCGAATCCTTTCAGGAAGGTGACCGGAACATCGGAGATCTTCTCCGAGTTCAATCCGTTCGCGCTGAGGCGGTAGAATGCACCGCCGGTCGCAGAACCGGTATTATTGAAAGCGATCAATTCTTTCGTCTTCGGATGGATACGCAGCGAACTGATCTGCGAAAGCTCGGTCTTATTGATCAACGTCGGAAAGGCCGTGCTGGTGTTCAGCGTGTAGAGATTCCCGCCGTCCGTACCGCCGGAGGCAAGATACATGGTCCCGGCGACCGGTTTCACGATCTGGAAGCCCAGACCGGCGACCTGCACTGCTTTCGGATTGGCACCGGTAGAATTGGATGTGATGGTGACAAAATCGATCAGCACTCCGCCGGTGGTCGGTTTGAAGACCACTTTGAAGACATAAGAGCCCTGGCTGGCAATCTTGAAGGGCAATGCCGGTTTATTGGTCACAATGAAGTCAGGTTTCCCCAACGTACTGCCGACCGCAGTGATCGTGAGAGTATCGAGACCATCGTTGATAACTTCGAAGGAAAGAGTATCACTCGTATCGCCGACCTTCTTTGTGGGGAACTCCAAATTATCCGTGTTAAGTGATGCGATCGCACCGGGAAGCGGTCCGATCTTGGCCGAGGTGATCCAGGTGCTCCAGGCATTTCGGGCCGATGCATATTCCGTGTGGGCCCACATGGTGGTCTGGTCCGAAGGATCGACCGCAGCACCGCTGTAATCGCCCCACCGATTGCGTGTGCCGCTGAAGGTCACAACATAGTTACCGGCGCCGACCTTCATCGGAACACTCCCGGAAAGTCCAGCCGGATCTGTCTTTTTACGTCCGGAAAGGAAAGCACCGGGGAATTCATTGGCAGAGCTGCGTGAGTACGTCACCATCACATCCTGGTCCTTGTTGACCACAATGGAGGGGTAAATGTACCAATAACCGGGAGCACCGAAGGCAACATCCTCCTGCACGGCACGGGTGTACGGATTCAATTTCACATACCGGACTGCAGAATACTGGAAACTTGCACCGGCCGCGACCGAATGGACGAACCACAATGTGCTGTCACGGTAGATAACGTTCGCGCGGATCTGTCGGTCGCCGCTCTCCAACAGCGGTGAACCTCCGCCCAATTGCTGCGGCTGTGGCGGTGTCCGGTATTGACCTACAGTGATATTCTCTGCCGTCATCGAAGGCGATCCGGCAGGATCGGTCATGGTCCACAACGTTACATAGTTGACCGGATTCGACGGAGGAATGTTCACAAAAAAGGATTTCGAGCTGCGGGAGTAACCGTTCATAGGACGAATGCCGTCGAACAGAGCATTCTGTTCCGGGTCCCTGAAATCCCAGAAATCGTTGAAGGTGATCGGCGCTGCATTGTTGGTATACATCTGAGCTTTTGGGATGACGCGCAGTCTATTATAACCAAAGCTTCCGCCGGAAAGGGAAAATTGGCGGGAACTAAGATAGAGTGCAAGACTGTCATATCCGAGTGCGGGAAAGTCACCCCAGTTCGGGGAGAGTGAATCTCCGAGAGAGATACCGGATGTGCTCCACTGGTACCAGGTGCCGAGCGGGTTATCATCATCCGAAACGGCGAAGAGATGCCGATGGTCCGTTGCTGTCGGGCTGGTCATCCACATCATCACCCAGCGGTTTGCATAGTGATCGTAGATGATCTGCGGATCGTTCGGCGAAAGGCTGCCGGGAAGAGCATTGAAGAAGCTGGATGCAGCGATGTTCTTAAGCAGCGTCCCGTTCTTGTCAAAGATGCGGAACGAAACGTTGATCATTGCCACCACATGGTTCGGTCCCACCGCCATGATCGGATCGGGCGGGATGTTATTCCCCATCGGGAATGCCTGGAAGCTCTTGTCCACCACCGGACGACCGAGGGTTGCAGCCGGGGTATTGACATTCACGTCGTTGATGATCTTCATCGGCTTCGTGTCGGCGATCGGATTGGGATATTTCTTCGGTGCGATCTCGGAGAGTGCAGGGATCTCATAGTGCGGGAAGTACGGGGTGACCTGCTGGTCAGCAGTACCGGCATTCACGCCACCATCGGGTGTGTTCTCAAAATTATTGGTGCTGACGGTGTTCGTTGCCATGGAGGTCCCTGACTTCGGTCCTTTCACATAGACCGGAGCAGAACCTTCGGTCACTTTGAACACAAGGTCACCGCCGGTCGGTACTCCGCCGCTCGTTCCGCCGCCATGCCACTCACCCACTTGAATGTAGTAGGTGACTCCGCCGGTCACTTTCATGAAGACCTGGGATTGACGCGTTCCTGATGCATCATCACTGCAGCGTTGTTCCACCAGTGATCCGCATGTGCCGGTATAGACCGCCATCATGATATCAAAATCTGCGGTCGGCGTGCTGCCGAGCGTGCTGAAGTAAACGAGCTTATCCGTTGCAGGCGTATATTTGAACCACACGGTCTTTCCGTTCGCTGCCGTATCGTTGCAGGAAAAGATAGGGTCACTCGCACTCACAGTGGCGATCCGAGTATCCTGATTGATCGTGAACGGCAATGCGGTCACATTCGTTGCCGTTGCGCACTCATCGTTCGGCGCCTGCGCCGAGACGACCGACACCAGCAATACCGCTAAACTGAAAAGAGTAAAAATGGAACGCCTCATTGAACCTCCTTGAGTGAATGGATAGTGAATGGAACTGAACAATGAAAGAATATAGGATTAGTAGGTATGAAAGTAAAGAGTGATGCCCAATACGGTCCAATATCCAGTCGTGAAAAATTTATGTATATTCATGGTACCTACAATGATAAAGCGATCATTCCATACTGTCCAAAGAATGTTCTCAGCAGTGACCGTCATCTTCCTGCTGGTATCGGGACCGCTCCGCGGTCAACATATCAACTACTGGAATGAACTCCCTTCTCCCACCCCTCATACACTCAGCAGTGTCCACTTCATTGACTCCCTGAACGGGTGGATCAGCGGCCAGAACGGTGTGTTCATGAGGACGACCAACGGCGGTATCTCCTGGACGCAGCTCCTCTCTGGAGCGACCGGAGAGATCCCTGATTTTGCCATCCATTCGCCTCTGAGTATCCGTGCGATCGAATTCCGATACCCGCTGACCGATACCTCATGGTTCGGGACGATGGTGCATCACTCTTCGGATGGCGGGAGTTCCTGGACAACGGTGCGGTACGACTCATCCCTCTTCCGGTCGATCACGTTCATCGATACACTGACAGGATTCATGGGTGGATCGTATGGAGCGATCGCCAAGACGACGGATGGCGGAACGACATGGCGGGAAGTGAACATCGGATCGTTCGCGAATCTGGAACGGTGGCCGATCTACAAGGTTCGGTTCTATTCACCGACCTTCGGAATGGCGGTAGCCGGACAACTGGATGTGTTCGGCATCGTCTGGAGAACGACGGACGGCGGTGAGCAATGGACGGCGTCCAAGATCAGCGCTGATCCGCTCTTCGATGTTATCTTCATCGATTCATTGCACATCCTTGCGGCGATGGGCGACCTGGAGTCGACCGGTGCGGGGTTCCTTCGTACTCTGGACGGCGGCGAGACCTGGACATTCGAGAACACGACCATCTGGGGTGAACCGAACACCTTCGCGTATCGAACACCGACCGACTGCTGGGTGCCGATGGGCACCGCCGGAATCTGTCTGCGGAGTTCGAACAACGGTCTGGAGTGGAAAACGATATCGCTTCCGCGGCAAGTGCCTGTCTACGACATCTCGTTCCCCAATGAACGCACTGGATACATGATCGGTCACCGCGGTGCATTGTTCAAATTCAATTCCTCCGTACTCTCGGCGGGAAGGAACGACGATGCTGTCATACCTCGCACCTCAGTGCAGGCATTCCCCAATCCGTTCAACGGTGCAACAACATTCGTGTAC
>JAVBYA010000180.1 GCA_030824295.1 Bacteroidota bacterium | reverse complement strand
TTATGCGGACGGCGCGGCCCACGTCTGGCGGAACATCCGGAATCCGTTCAAGACCATCGGCACGTTCGGATGGAACGAGTTCGTGCAGCAGGAGATCTTCAACTTCACCATCGGCGTGAAGAATGCGGAGTTCGTGCCGAACATCGCCGGACATACCATCGGCAACGGCATGCAGTACGCCAAACTGGCGGAGTACTTCGCGTACAACGGATACGAGTATCCGCAGCTCTGGTCCGGACTGACCACGACGGCATATCAGGTGATGAACGAGATCGTGGAAGCGGAAGGATACCGCGGCATCAACGTGGACCTGGTGGCGGACATCTACATCTTCAACATCGCCGGCATCGGCATCTTCAGCACGGAATGGGGGAAACAATTCTTCTCCGAAACGCTCCCCATCAACGAATGGTCTCCGCAGCCGATGTTCGATGCAGCGAACGGATATCTGCAGAACACCGGTCAGCAATACTACATCCGCAAACGCTTCGATCTGCTCGGCCGATGGTCCCCTTTCTTCTACTACGGCGTTTACACGCTTGCGGGCGTGAGCTATGCCGTGGACAATGAACACACCATCACTGTCGGTGCGGGTCAGGTGATCAACAAACTGCGGGATGGACGGCAGCGCGGATTCCGGAAGATCGATCCGCAGCTGGATGGTTCGGCGGGAGTGTTCTGGGACAGGAACGGTTCTCTGATGTCGTCGCTGCTGGTGACGGGTCCGGGTCTCTATAACGCGCAGCTGAACATCTATCCTGGAATTTTTGAGTTCGGGGGATTCTCACCCGGAATCTATCTTGCCGCCGGTGAGTGGGACGGATTCATTGCCGGCATCACCTTCTCGAACATCCCGCTCGGTATCGGCGGGGGGAGTAAATAAGAATGCCCCGCCGTAGACGATACGGCGGGGCATGTTCTTGACGCTTCTGTTACCGGATCAGCGTTTCAGATTGAAGGCGCTCAGACCGGCGTAGATACTGTTCGTATCCAATTCCTCTTCGATCCTCAGCAGCTGATTGTACTTCGCAATACGGTCCGTCCGGCTGGCGCTTCCGGTTTTGATCTGACCGGCGTTCGTTGCCACGGCGATGTCCGCAATGGTCGCATCTTCGGTCTCACCGGAGCGGTGGCTGATGATGGCCGTATAGTGTGCGCGCTTCGCCATCTCGATAGCATCGAGTGTTTCCGTCAGTGTGCCGATCTGGTTCACTTTCACCAGGATGGAATTCGCAACACCCTGCGCGATACCTTTGGCAAGGAACTCGGTGTTCGTCACGAACAGATCGTCACCGACCAGCTGGACTTTGCCGCCGATGGTATCGGTGAGCAGTTTCCAGCCTGCCCAATCGTTCTCCGCCATGCCGTCCTCGATGGAGATGATGGGATAGTTATCGACCCACTTCTTCCAGTATGCCACCATCTGTTCCGGCGTGAACTTCTCCTGCGTCGATTTGTAGAAGAGGTACTTGCCGTCCTCTTTCTGGTACATCTCGCTGCTTGCCGGATCGAGCGCGATGAAGACATCCTGTCCCGCCTTGTAACCTGCTTTGCCGATCGCTTCCATGATCACATCCAGCGCTTCCTCGTTCGATTTCAGACTCGGTGCGAATCCGCCTTCATCACCAACGGCAGTGTTGTACCCTTTCTTGTGCAGCACGCCTTTCAGCGCGTGGAACACTTCCGTTCCCATCCGCAGTGCTTCAGCAAAGGTCGGTGCGTTCGCGGGGACGACCATGAACTCCTGGAAGTCCACATTGTTGTCCGCATGGCGTCCGCCGTTGATGATGTTCATCATCGGTGTCGGCAGCACTTTTGCATTCACGCCGCCGATGTAGCGGTAGAGCGGTACGTTGAAATAATTCGCCGCGGCTTTCGACGCTGCGAGCGAGACCGCCAGCATGGCGTTCGCGCCGAGTTTGGATTTGTTCTCGGTGCCGTCCAGTTCGATCATCAGCTTGTCGATGCCGACCTGATCCATCACATCGAAACCGGTCAGTTCGTCGGCGATGATATTGTTGACATTCTCAACAGCTTTCAGCGTTCCTTTGCCGAGATAGCGGTTCTTGTCGCCGTCCCGCAGTTCCACCGCTTCGTGCTCACCGGTCGATGCGCCGCTCGGGACCGCTGCGCGTCCGACAGTGCCGTCTTCCAGTTCGATCTCTGCTTCCACCGTCGGATTTCCGCGGGAATCGAGGATCTCACGTGCCCAAACATCAGTGATTATAGACATATTTACTCCGTTTCCGTTTTTGAGGTTTTGTGTATAATGACGCATGAATTTCGTCAAAAATTGATACAAAGGAAAGCGGTTTTATTCCTTGGAATTGAGAGGGAGAACCAGTAGTTTCCTGCATTCTTTGAAAGCGGACAAACACGTATGAATATCGTTCTTCTTGGCGCGACCGGTCTGGTGGGTAATGAGTGCCTGAAACTGCTCCTGCGGGAACCCTCCGTGACCGGCGTGAAGGTCTACGCCCGTTCGCCGCTGACGGTGAGCGATCCTAAGATATCCATGCATATTGCGCCGCTTGATGCGATCGGACGGCACAAGGATCTCTTCGCGGCCGATGCGGTGATCTGTGCGCTCGGTACGACGATCAAGAAAGCGGGATCGCAGCCGGCGTTCCGTGCGGTGGACCAGGACGCACCGCTTGCCGCTGCACAGGCCGCAAAACAACAGGGGTGCGGTCACTATATCATGGTGAGCGCGCTCGGCTCTGATGCACACTCCTCCGTCTTTTACAATAGAGTGAAAGGCGAGACGGAGAACAGCATCATCGCGCTCGGTTTCCCGCGGACTACCATTATCCGTCCGTCGCTGCTGCTCGGGGACCGGAAGGAATTCCGGCTTGGCGAGAGGATCGGAGCACTTTTCACTCCATTCATTCCGAAGAAGTACCGTCCGGTGCAGGCATCGGCGGTTGCAGCGGCCATTGTCCGCTCACTGCTGCAGAACGGCAGCGGCGTTACGTTCATCGAGTCATCCTCCATCTGAAGCGAATGCTGTCGGCACCACCAATCACTGATCCACTTTTCTTCACTATAAGCGGGAGGCGGTTATGGAAGTAAAGATCAACTATGTTGCAGTAGCAATTGCGGCTGTTATTATGTGGGTCATCGGCGCAGTGTGGTATGGCGTGCTCTTTTCAGCACAATGGATGATGCTTACCGGCATCACTGAAGATATGGCGAAGATGGTGAGCGGAACCGATAATGCTATGATGATGGGCGGTTCGCTGGTCGGGGCATTTGTGATGTTCTTTGTGCAGTCTCACATCCATCACGCCTTTCAGGTAAAGGATATAAAAGGGGCCGTGCAGGCTGCCTTCTGGAGCTGGATCGGATTCGTTGCGATGGTTCATCTGGTGAACAATCTGTACCAGATGAAACCGTTCATGCTCACATTGATCGATTCAGGATACTGGCTGGTCAGCATGATCATCGGCGGCATCGTTCTGGAAATAATGAGAAAGAAGTGATCGATTCCCTCCGTGCAGCCGGCAGACAGTGTGTGCCGGCTGCACATTATACCCTCCTCCATCTTCCTGTTTTGAATCCTTTCAATTTGTTCTGATATTACGGCATGAAATTCCTCGTTGCACCCAATGCCATGAAGGGAGCCGTCTCCGCACAGAAGCTTGCGGCGATCATCATCAAAACGCTCCGCCGCCGTTTTCCGGATGCTGTCTGCATCTCGCTTCCTGCAGCGGACGGCGGGAACGGTACGCTCGACTGCCTGATGAATGCTCTCGGCGGCACTGTGTACGAACTGGAGGTGACAGGACCGGTCCCATCCATGCGCACCGCCGCACGCTACGGTATCACGGCGGACGGGACCGCCGTCATCGAATCCGCGGAAGCGGTCGGAGTGCATCTGCTCTCCCCTTCCGCCGAAACGATCGCGCATTCCACCACGCGGGGCATCGGCGAGCTGGCAATTGCAGCGGCGGACCGCGGATGCACACGGCTGCTGATCGGTCTCGGAGGCACCGCGACCAACGACGGCGGCGCAGGATTCCTCCGTGCATTGGGATTTGAACTGCTGGATCAGCATGGAGAATCACTGAAAGAAGGGAGCATCGCC
>JAVBYA010000201.1 GCA_030824295.1 Bacteroidota bacterium | reverse complement strand
CGCACGGTCGTTCCCTAGTTTCGAATAGACTCCCAGCAGGATCACCACGAAGATGCCGGCGCTCCCGAATGCCGATGCATCCTTCACCAGTTCGTACACCCCGTCCGCACCCATAGCAAACAGCGCCGACAAGAGTCCGGCGATCACAACGATCGTACGGTCGATGGCGATCTTCTGTTTCTCCGGCAGGTTCTTGCTCATCGGGAAGGCATTGTGTGTGATGAGCGCGGAGATGGCGAGCAGCGTACTGTCCACTGTGGAGAGGATGGCAGAGATCATCGCGCCGGTGAAGATGATGTACATCGTCGGCGAAAGGAAGCGCGCGGCCATCGCCGGCAGCACCTGCTCGCCGTCCGCCAGACCCGGCACGACCGCCGCGCCGGCAAGACCGATGGAGAGCGGGATGAGTCCGACTAGGATGTACATCACTCCCGCACTCAGCGCGGAACGCCGTGCGACCGATGCGGAACGGGAGGAGAGCGTGCGGGAGATGAGCTCCTGTGCAAAGATGGAGCCGCAGATAGGGATCAGCCAGAGTTCGGCGCGCTGCAGGAAACTCATTTCATTCGCCGCCGCTGCCTGGGATATCCCGCTGCCAATGTGGGAGACGAAGGCCGCTGCTCCGCCAAGATGGTCCGCAGTATAATAGAGGAGGATGCCGAGTCCGATGATAAGGATCGAACCCTGGATGAAGTCCGTGATCACATCCGCCAGCATGCCGCCGAATGATGTATAAAAGAGCACGATGCCGGTCGCTGCAGCGATGGCAAGCGTCAGGTCGATGTCTGTCACGGCGGACAGTACCGTGCCGAATGCGCGGATCTGCGCGGCCGTCCAGAGGAACGAGGTCGGCACCATCAGCAGCGCGCAGAGCCGGGCGCTCCGTTCCGAGTACCGCGTGCGGAGGAAATCCGCAATGGTGACGAGCTGCATGTTCCAGAACGTCCGGGCAAAGAAGAGCCCTACGATGAGGATGCAGAGTCCATACCCGAACGGATCGGAGGAGATGCCGGCGAGTCCTGCATCGTATGCCGTGCCGGCCGAACCGATGCACGATTCCGCTCCGAACCAGGTGGCAAAGATGGAGAAGGTCGCCATCGGAACGCCGAGGCGGCGTCCCGCCAGCAGATAGTCATCCTCCGAGCGGACCTTCCGGGAGACGATGTACCCGATGGAGAGCTGCACAAGGATGAAGGATGCGACACCGATCAAGAGCGGATTCATGGGAAAAAATAAACACAAATTTAAGGAGAAAATGAAGTAGAATTTCTGAATCACCAAGATTGATTTTCAGTCCGGCACTCTCTACCTTGCACCTGTGCGCATCCCAACATTCCCCGCTCTTCCATATCCGTTCCGCCTGCTTCTGCTCTCGATGCTCATTGCCGGCATCCATTGGGTCGGTGTGTCGATGTCGTTCGTCGGGACCGGCTACACGCAGGTATGGTCACCGTCCGGACTCTCCATTGTTCTGCTCTTCCTGTTCGGTGCCCGCTTTGCTCCCGCAGTGTTCATCGGGACTTTGGTGAACTATCTCGTTATCCTCCCGTCAGCACCGGCAGCGATACTTCTGGCTTTGGTTGCAGCACTTGAAGCACTTCTCGGCAGCGCCATTCTTCAACGGACAGCATTCGAACCTTCGCTCCGCACATTGCGGGATGTCGGAAAACTGATCGTGGTCAGCGGCGTCGTCAGTACAGCCGTCGGATCACTGCTCAGTATCGCAGCCTGCCGTTGGCTTATTCCTATCACGATTCCCTCGTTCTCCATCCACTTCCTTCTCTGGTGGGCAGGGAATCTCACGGGGGTGATCGTCATTGCTCCCGTCGTCTGCTTATTCGCAAGAAAACGGCATGGGTCCTGGAACGCCCGCCGAATAGCAGAGTTCGCTCTGCTCCTCGTGTCGGTCGCGATCGTTTCGTTGATCGTATTCAACGGCAGGTTCTTCACTGCCGGACTACAGCATTCCCTCGCCTTTCTTCTCTTTCCGTTCGTCATCATCTCGTCCATCCGCTTCGGCATGATGGGAGCCGTGATGACCTTGTTCGTCATATCGTCGAATGTGATCCTCTCCGCAGTCGCGGGTGAGGGACTCTTTGCGGCGGAGCGTTATGCGTCCAGTCTCCTGCTGGTGGATATCTTTCTGCTGGTGCTCGGCGTAACGGCGCTTTCCCTTGCTTCGCTGGCGGAGGAACGGAGCTGGGCCGATCGGTCGGTCCGTATCAGCGAAGAGCGGTACAGGATCGTTACTGAACGGACAGGACAACTGGTCTATGATTACCACGTCGGTACCGGTACCATCCACTGGGGCGGCGCCGTCCGTGAATTGACGCAGTACGATCCGCCGGAATTCCGTCAGTTCGATTTCGTCAAGTGGTTCGACCATATCCATCCGGACGATCGGACGCGGGTCTCGGCAGCGCTGCAGACAGCCATGCAGCAGCGGCAGGAATTGCGGACGGAGTACCGTTTCCGCCGGAAGGATGGTTCGTACGCAGAAGTGCTGGACCGCGGTACATTCCTCTACCATACGGAGACCGGGACGGAAGCATACCGCATGCTGGGGACGATGGCGGACGTCTCCCTCCGCAACGATACGATGCGGAGGCTGCGTGAAAGCGAGGAACGATACCGCATTCTGATCGATAAAAGCGCTGACGGTATCATGCTGATGGACAAACGGGGTATCATCCTGTTTGTGAGCGCATCCGCGGAGTCCATCATCGGATATGCTCCGCAAGAGCTGATCGGGACCAGTATCTTCTCCATCCTCCATCCTTCCGAAGCGAAGCAGTACACATACCGGTTCGGACGGCTCACCGTGGAGTTCGAACGGAGTCAGCAGCTCTTCGGCCGGTTCCGGCATAAGAACGGAGCGTGGGTCTATATCGAAGGGATGGTGACGAACCTCTTCAATACACCGAGCGTGAATGCGTTCGTTGCGAACTTCCGTGATGTGTCCGCCAGGATCCTGGCGGAGGACCGGCTGCTGCGCTCGCTGAAGGAGAAGGAGATCCTGCTCAAAGAAGTGCATCACCGTGTGAAGAATAATATGCAAGTCATCTCAAGTCTTCTTAATTTGCAGTCGTCATCCCTGAAGGATGCGGCGTCGGTCGCCCTGTTCCGCGAGAGCCAGCAGCGGGTGCGGTCCATGTCCCTGGTCCATGAGATCCTCTATCAGTCGCAGGACCTGGCCAGCGTGAATTTCGGCGCATATGTCAAACAGCTGGTCGATTCGCTGCATCGTTCATTCGGCGCCCGGGCCGCCGGGGTGAGCATCTCGGTGAAGGTCGGCGCGCTCTCGCTGGAGATGGATGAGGCGATCCCGTGCGGCCTCATCATCAACGAACTGGTGTCGAACGCACTGAAATATGCGTTCCCGAAGAAACGGACCGGCACCATCACCGTCAGCATGAAGCAGCTCCGCTCGTCAGTGGTCCGGTTGACGGTGAGTGACAACGGCGCCGGTATGAACGCACAGCGCAGAACGGCGGACTCACTGGGACTGAAACTCGTCCATGCGCTCACGGAACAGCTGCACGGCACCATCACCATCGATACGGCATCCGGCACAGCCGTGACCATCGAATTCCCCAATCATCGGCAGACAGCGGTATGAAGAAGAAGAAGACAGTGCTCATCGTGGAGGATGAGAAGATCGTTGCACTCGATCTTCGCGCCATCCTGACCGATGTCGGTTATGCCGTGGCGGGAGAGGCGTCGGGCGGCAAGCAGGCCGTTGCCCTGGCGGCGGAGTTCCGGCCGGATGTCATCGTCATGGATATCGGATTGAAGGGAGCCATGACCGGCATCGAGGCCGCCAAGATCATCACGGCCCGGCACGATATCCCCATCGTCTTTCTCACCGCCAATTCGGACGAGCATACGCTGGAACAGGCGCGGCAGACCGATGCATTCGGGTACATCCTGAAGCCGTTCGACGAGCGCGATGTACGCACCACCGTCGAGATGGCGCTCTACAAGCACAAAGCGCAGCGGCAGATCAAAGAACAGCAGCAGTGGCTCACCACGACGCTCCGCAGTATCGGTGATGCCGTGATCGCAACGGATAAGAAGGGAACGATCACCTTCATGAACATCATCGCCGAGCA
>JAVBYA010000056.1 GCA_030824295.1 Bacteroidota bacterium | reverse complement strand
ACTATTACGTGTTCGACGAGAAGCAGTATGCGCTCATCGGAGAGAGGAAAGGGAAGCGGCTACGCCTTGGTGATACCATCACGGTGAAGGTGGCGAAGGTCACCCCGGAGCGCCGTCAGATCGATTTTGTCATGGTCGACAGTGAAAGTACCGAAGAACACCGCAAAGGCAAAGGCACACCGAAACCGCCGAAGGAACAGAAGGGGCGGAAGGACTTCAAAGGAACAAAAGGGAAACGGAAGCGTCGATAGAAGGCGGGACGGTTCCCCTGATCCGCACGGCGGGGTGAACGGTCCCCGCAGAACGATCGTTTAGAAGGATATCGGCAGACCGAAGCATTGCTCCGGTCTGCTGCAGTGTGAGATATCATTACATGAGGTGATCATGAAGCGAATACTGATGGTTGTCCTGTTGTGCAGCGCATCCCTGTTTGCGCAGGAGGGGAACTTCGGCAAGAACAAGGTGCAGTACAAGAAGTTCAACTGGTCGTACATCCAGACGGACCATTTCGATATCTATTTCTATGACGGCGGCGCATCCATCGCCAATTTCACGGCAGTGGCCGCCGAATCGGCCTATGCATCCATCAGCAGGACCATGCGGTACCAGATCAACAACCGCATCGCACTGATGATCTACAATTCCCACAACGACTTCCAGCAGACGAACGTGGTCGGGGAGTACATGGAAGAGGGGATCGGCGGCGTGACGGAGCTGTTCAAGAACCGCGTTGTGCTGCCGTTCGAAGGGAGCTACCGCCAGTTCCGGCATGTGATCCATCACGAGCTGGTCCATGCGGTGATGAACGATATGTTCTACGGCGGTTCGATCCAGGCGATCATCTCCAACAACATCCGTATCCAGCTGCCGATGTGGATCAGCGAAGGGTTCGCGGAATACGAAGCGCTCCGGTGGGATACCAACTCCGACATGTTCATGCGGGATGCTTCCATTCATACCTATCTTCCCCCCATCGACCGGCTCGGCGGTTACTTCGCGTACCGCGGCGGACAATCGGTCTTCTTCTATATCGCCAACAAGTACGGCGAGCAGAAGATCGCCGAGATCCTGCACCGCATCAAGAGTCTCCGCAATGTGGATGCCGGCTTCAAGAGCGCCATCGGTCTCAGCGTTTCAGAACTCTCCGAACGGTGGCACAAGGAACAAAAGGTGCTCTACTGGCCCGATATCGCGAAACGGGAGGAGCCGGAGGATTTCGCCACACGTCTGACGGACCATGTGAAGGAAGGGAACTTCTATAATACGAGTCCCGCCATCTCGCCGCAGGGGGACAAGATCGCGTTCATCTCCGACCGGGATGATTACTTCGACATCTTCGTCATCTCTACCATCGACAATAAGATCACGAAAGTGGTGGACGGTCAACGGACCAAGAACTTCGAGGAACTGCATCTGCTCACCCCGGGCATCAGCTGGTCTCCGGACGGGAAGCGCATCGCCCTCTCCGTGAAGAGCGGCGAACGGGATGCCATCTATCTGATCGATGTCGCCACGGGCGACGAAGAGAAGATCGAACTGGAGCTGGAGGGCATCTTCACGGTGGATTGGTCGCGGCAGGGGGACCAGCTGGTCTTCGTCGGCAACACCTCCACACAGTCTGACATTTACACCTACCATCTTACGACAAAGGAACTGAAGAACATCACGGACGATCTTTTCTCCGATTCAGAGCCGGTGTGGTCGCCGGACGGGAAGAAGATCTTCTTCGTGTCGGACCGCCGCGACCAGCTCTCCCGCAACATGCTGCCGGGGAATTTTAGGATGGTCCGCTTCGATTATAAACAGCTCGATATCTATTCCATGGAACTTGCCACCGGGACCATCACCCGCATCACGAACGACGAAGCGAGCGATGAAACGTCGCCGGTGCCGGCTCCGGACGGTACGAAGATCCTCTATGTCTCTGACCGGAACGGGAACGGGAACGTCTATGAACGGGACCTGCAGACCGGCGCGGACCGTCCGATCACGAATGCCATCACCGGTGTCTATCAGCTCTCCATCTCGGCGGACGGCAATAAACTCGCCTTTTCCGCTCTGAATGAAGCAGGATTCGACATCTTCCTGCTGAAAACACCGTTCGAGAAGAAGCTGGAGATGAGTGAACTGGAACCGACGGAGTATGTCAAACGGAAGCTGCGCGCCGCTGCGCCGCCCCAGACCGATACTGCAGCACCGACGGCCGCCGCTGTTTCCCCAAAGGATACGGTGAATGTGTACGGCGACAATGTGCGCATCGATCTGAACAATTATGTCTTCTCGGACGAAGAAGAGCGTCCGTCAGTACCGATCGTCCCAGCCGAGCCGAAGACCGCCGTCACGCCGATCTCGGGCAACATGGATGAAGAGGGGAACTACATCGTCAACAAGTACAAGCTCAATTTCTCTCCGGACATCGTGTACGGCAATGCGGCGTTCAGCACCTTCTACGGTGTGCAGGGGACGACGATGATGGCGTTCAGCGATATGCTGGGGGACCATCAGATCTTCTTCCTGACCAATCTGCTGCTGGACCTGAAGAACAGCGATTACGTGCTGGCGTATTACTATCTGCCGACGTTCATCGATTACGGTGTTCAGGGGTATCATAGCGCGCGGTTCCTGTATCTGGATGATCCGACCATGGGCATCTCGCTCAACCGGTTCCGCACATTCGGCATCGGCGGTTCGGCGTCACTACCGATCGACCGGTATAACCGTATCGAGTTCGGAATCTCGTGGATGAACCTGCTGCGGGAGAATCTGGAATATTCCTCCTCGCTCAATCAGAAGCGTGAGCTCATCATCCCGTCGCTCGGCTTCGTCCACGACAACACGCTGTGGGGCTACACCTCGCCCGCGAACGGTTCGCGGTATAACATCAATGCGATGATCAGTCCGTCCATCGGCAGCAACTCGCTCGATTTCCAGACCATCACCGGCGATTACCGGGAGTATTACAAGTTCTGGCGGACGTACACATTCGTCACGCGGTACTCGGGCGGTGTCAGTCTCGGCAGGGACGCGCAGCAGTTCTTCATCGGCGGCACGGAAGGGTGGATCAACCGGACGTTCGAGAACGGCGGGATACCGATCGTGGATATCGAGGATTTCGCATTCCTCACCCCGGCGCTCCCGATGCGCGGTTTCAATTATAATGTGAAGAACGGGACGAAGTATGCGCTGGTCAATTATGAGCTCCGCTACCCCTTCATCCAGTATCTGGTGACCGGGGGACTGCCGATCGCGCTCGGGAATATCACCGGTGCGACCTTCCTGGATGTCGGTTCGAGCTGGACGGATGAGAATGCGTACCGGGCGTTCACGAGGGATGTCAACGGCAACACGGTCACGCAGGATCTGCTCATCGGCACCGGCATGGGCGTGCGTATGTTCCTGTTCGGTCTGCCGCTGAAGATCGATGTCGCCTGGAGCTACGGCGGAAGTTCGTTCAGCGTTCCGAAATATTACTTCTCGCTGGGCGGGGATTTCTAAGTCCAGGGAAAACGACTCAGGAAGAGATCATAATACTGCGGTCATTGCAGAAGTGTTTAATTCTCACCGCATCATATACAGAGGCCGTTGTTGCTGAACGTTCGATCAGCGGCCCACCATTTTTCCGATGCAATTGTTCAGGAACATCCCATGGAATCATCTGGAAGTACTATGGAATGGGATGTCATCATTCATCATGACAAAAAGATCATCGAGGTGATCACCCGCGGCAGTGCGGACAAAAGCGGCTCCATGGCGATGGCGCAAGTGCTTGCAGAGTCCATGCGGCGGCACCGGTTCACACGGGGGCTCATCGATCATCGTAATATAGCCGGCGTCTCCGGAGATGTGCTCGATGTCTACGAACGTCCGCGGCTGCTGCGGCTGATTGGTCTGATACTCGGAATACGCATCGCTGCGGTGATCGATGAACGGTATACCGAACACTTCAAGTTTCTGGAGACGGTTTCCATGAACCAGGGATTCCAATATATGGCATTCGTGGACAGCCGCAAGGCATTGGAGTGGCTGTTGAAGTGAGCCGAACGGCAAAGACATGATCATCCGTTCATTCTTCTATCTTTGATCAACCCCCGCCTGGACCACCCACCCCATATTC
>JAVBYA010000034.1 GCA_030824295.1 Bacteroidota bacterium | reverse complement strand
TTCGGTTTGAACGCTTCAAAAAAGACCAGCGTGTCTACGGCGACATAGTCAAAGCTCAACGTTGGCTTCTTGAGTAAGAGGGTATGAAGAATGGTATTCGTATTTCTCAATCCGGTGATCAGTAGTAGTGAATCACCTACGATATAATTTTTGCTTTGCAGTGCTTTTGTAAGATTCGTTGTGAAGGAAATGATGACTGTATCACGCTGAAGGATTCTTTTACAATCGGCATTGGCCCAATACCGAAATGACAATGTGGTGTCACCGGACCATTGCGTGAATCGTACGAATCTGTTCCCCTTTACATCCGGAGCGGAACAATTCAGTTCGTTGATGTTTTCCCATTGCAGAGGATTCGATGTTGGAAGATCCGAAGCGATATGTTGGACGTATTTATACTCGATCGTTATTGCAGAATCCGGTCGTGGAACTCGAACAACCCCGCTCCAAAAATTCCCAGCATCATATCCGCGGCTCTCTGGCAGTGCATGGGGTTTCTCTTTTGTCAGGAAGACCGATGTTCCCCAATTGGATGAAGGGAAGGAGCCGCGCACCGCCGCGATCCTCTGTTCATCGCGGAAATCCTCCTGGAGTTCCATGTTCACGCGAAAGAGGATTTCGATCGAATCCGTTTCGATGAACGGACGCCAATATTGGTTCGTATCCTTCACAGAACCAAAGGCATATTGTAACGGCAAGGTTGTATCACTCGTGCCGACGATCAGCGTGCGGAGCGGGGGAGCGTCGAGACCGGAGTATCGGTTCCTGTGCCCGTTCACGAAAAACGAATACCGTACCGTATCATGAACAACGAACGGAACAACGGCTTGCCAATAATCGCCTGCGATCCTTGTAAAAATGACGGGAGATGCGGAATCTGATGTGAGCGGCGCTTTGTCCCCACGCATCTGAACGAATGCCGTCGAGCGGATAGTGTCCGGAACGGTAGCGGTGTTCAAAAGGATGGTGACATTCACCGTCTGAGCGAATGCGGTAGCGGTCGAAAGGAAAAGGAACAACAAAAACCGGATCATGAGGGGACTTTCCAGTGAACAACAGTCAAACTACTGAAAAACCAAGGAATGAGCAAGATTCCATTCTCATTCGCCGGGAAGAACCATTTCGTCTTCCGGTAGGTCGGTCTTGAGGCCGACAACCTATCAATATCAACGAATGGGAAAAGAACGCATTCTGATATGGGGTTATAAGTTGCCGGCATAAATGCCGGCTTACCGGATGACGATATCGGTTGGGGAAACCTTGCGATGCTGTAACGCAAAAAATCATTCAGCCTTCGCAAGGATGTTCGTATTCAATTGCTGGGCTTTTAAACGTTGCCGGCATGAATGCCGGCCTACCGGATTACGATTTCGGTTGGGGAAACCTTGCGAAGGTTGCTACGATGGTGAGCGTCTTCTTTTCAACAGCAAGACAGACCCTGAAATCGCACGGCTGATCACATGCTCACGGTGCTCTTCAGGGTGACGAATTCCGGTTGCTAGCAGGTCGGTCTTCAGGCCGACAATGAATCCATAGTAAACGGTGAGCGTCACCTATAAAAAAGCGTTCGCAAGAGGAGACGCTCACCACTTCGAGTTCATTTGAGCAGCATCATTCTTTTCGTGATGGAATGACCGCCGGAGATCAGTCGATAGAGATAGAGGCCGCTTGGGAGGCCGGAGGCATTCCATTGCACGTCGTAGGTGCCGGCCGACTGGTGATCATCCATGAGTGTTGCGACGGAACGTCCCAACAGGTCATAGACGAACAGCAAGGCAGGTCCATCCATCGCAAGGGAGAACGAGATGGTGGTGGATGGATTGAAGGGATTGGGATGGTTCTGTGCGAGATGGAACGCTGCAGGCTGTGTCCCGGAACGGCGGACCGATACCGGTGCGTAGGAATATTCGAACCATTCCATGGGATCGATGTTCCCGTCCCCGTTGCCGGCCGGAACCTGCGATAGTAATGTTCCGTTGTCCGCCGTTTGATACTTGCCGACTGCGATGTAGAGTTTCGGAGGGACCTTTCCGAAGACGGACAACGGGGAGAAATATCCTTCCAGTACCGTTCCCGACTTGTTCTGCAGCGATGTTCCGGCGCCGTTCTTATCGAACCAGCCGGACCAATTGTTCGAGCTTTCATTCCCCAGGAACAACGTCCAGCCGGAGACCTGACCCGCTTTGCCCCACTGTGCCGGTTTCAGCGGACGGACAGAATCCGAGATGAAGATGAACATATCGCCGGATTGTGATGCCGCAGACTGCGTGGCAACGTAGAGTTCGGATTTGTTCCACCCAAGCGAGAGGCTGATCCCGCTGTGGGATGCGAAGACGGAGGAGGAAGCATCGAGCGAACCGTCCATCACATAACTGCTCTGCACGGTGGTATCGTTCGTGCCGAAATCGATATGATAATCCTGTCCGCCGTTATTGTCCCAGGTGTTGTTCGCATAGTTGATGACGAACGCGATACGATGGACGGTCTGCTCTGTTTTGTTGAACGGACCGAGGACGATCTTCAGTGTACTGTCTGCCGCGTTGAAGACGAACGGAGTCTGGACCGCTGGACCGGTCCCGTTGAAAAGCACCGAACCTGTAGGATGGTAGACCGCATGCGGTGTTTGCCAGTTGCTGCCGTTATTGTTCACTCCCCAGTGGAGTTTGCCGTTCTGCACCGCGCCGGTGATCGTGATGCGGATGGAATCATCCTTCTTCGGTGAGAGCGGGAACCAGGTCAGTTTCGGATTGCCGGTGCCTCCGCCTCCGCCGCTGCCGGTGTTGGCGCCGACCCAGACATGCTGAATGGGGGAGCGGGCGATGTTTCCGCTGCTGTCTTCTGCCTCCACATAATAATCGAGCAGCTTCTCCTTGATCCCTTTGATCTCTGCAGTGAATTCCTTGGCTTTCACTAACGGTGCAGGATCGGTCTGCGACGGCCGTTCGACTCCGGCCATGGCGATGTCCGTCCATGCGGAGACATCACTTCCGCCGATATATGTCTCGTTATGGAAAGTGGAGAGGGAGTTCGTTCCGTCCGCATCAAGCCGGTATTTCAATGTGACCGATTTCAATCCTTTCACATCATACACATACGTCCAGACAGTGAAGTCGGAAGGCTGCGCGATGTTCCATTCCGTCGCACCGGGATTGTAAGGCTCACGCTGCGGAAGATAGATCGTCGGCGGTGTCAGGTCCGCGCCGCTGCCGAGCACTTGCATTGCGAATTGCACTGCCTGGTTCGCACCGCTCGCGGGATGGGAATCCCAAATACCGTTCTGTGAACCGTCCCAATACCAATAATCGCTCGCTTCGGCATTCAGCAGATACTTCCATGCGCTGAGCGTGTTCGCATCGTTCGGCGCAGTCTGCTGGGCAGTGAAGACGATGTTCTTTGCTGCCGTGATGATGCCCCAACTGTTCCGGTCCGGCGAGTACCCGTTGTACGGGTCGCCGTTCCATTTCTTGAATTCGGGATCGCCGTTATCCGCGCCGCTCCAGCTGCCGTCCTCGATGTGGATCACATCATCCGCGGCGGGAGGATATTGCTGCAGATAGTCCTGTATGGTGGTGCAGACGAAACGGGAGGGATCGGCCTTCACCCAGGTGACGAAGTTCTGGAAGTTACTGCCGTAGTAACTGTCCGTTCCTCCGCCGTAATTATCTCCGTCATGATGCAGCACGATCAGGATCGGGTGGTTCGGATCGGTGTTGTAACTCTCCAGCTGGCTCATCACATTCTCATAGTTCAGAGCGCCGAATCCGCCGCGGCCGTCCTCATTGCCCATGTAGCGGTCCGCAGGAACGGCAATGATCTTCTTCGCTGCGCCGGTGGCCGGATCGATGTACTGCACGTAGTGCGGACGGCGTCCCCAGGCGGCGGAATTCTTCGTCGGCGCCCAGAGTCCGTTCAGCTGCACCCAATCGGCAGGATCGGCATTCATCTGATCCGCCTTGTTCGGTTCGTAGAGATTCCCGCCGGTATTGAAGGGATAGTTCTTCGCTGCGCGGTCGAAGTGGACGTTATCCACCAGTGCCCATTCGATCCCTTCGTCCGCCAAAGCAGGGATCATACGGGGGGAGAAGGCATTCTCGGGAGGGAAGATCCCTTTGGAAT
>JAVBYA010000035.1 GCA_030824295.1 Bacteroidota bacterium | reverse complement strand
ATGCGGCCGTTGATTTCCTGGCATCGATAGGCATTGAAAGATATAAAGTTGCGTCCTTAGAGATCAATGACCTGCCGCTGATTCGACATATCGCTGAAAAAATGAAACCGATGATCATCTCCACCGGTGTGGCATCGGAACAGGACATCCATGATGCATTGGCCGTCTGTCGTGAGGCGGGGAACAACGATATCACGCTCCTGAAATGCACGTCCGAATATCCGTCCACCATCGACCGTGCCAACCTTCGCACGATACCGGACATGCGTGAACGCTTCGGTGTTCCGGTCGGGGTTTCGGACCATACGATGGGAAGTCTCGTCCCCACGGTCGCCGTGAGCCTCGGTGCCACCGTTGTGGAGAAGCACTTCATTCTGGACCGTTCGCTGGGGGGACCGGATTCCGCGTTCTCCATGGAACCGGCTGAGTTCGCAGCAATGGTCGCAGCGGTCCGGCAGGCGGAACAGGCGCTCGGTGTGGTGGGGTACGATGTCAGCGAGAAGGACCGGCTGCGTCGGCGGTCGTTGTTCGTCACCGCCGATATCCGGAAGGGTGAAACGTTCACCGGATCCAATGTCCGCAGCATCCGTCCAGGAGCCGGACTTGCACCGAAACATCTGCCGGAGATCCTTGGCAAGACCGCATCGGTCGATATCCTCAAAGGGACGCCGCTCGATTGGACGATGATCGCATGACGACCGAGCCGATCCCAACGGTGCCGCTGGAACGGTTCCGGACCCTTGCAGTCGAATTGCCGGGGAGTGTGAAAACCGACTTCAATTATTCCTACGGCGACAATCATGTCGCCGCACGGTATTGCGGACATCCGCGTGTTCCCGGACCGATCGACGGGGAATGGCAGCATGGCTGGATCGTGAAAGAACGGAACATCCATCCGGAGTTCGTGGTGGGGAGCGACGGACTCTCCCGGACACGGAGATCACGGCGCTATTTTGTGGCGCGGCAGGACCAGGCAGAGTATCTCAGGTCTCAGGGGTATCAATCCGTGGAACCGATCGGCCTGCCGATCACCTATGTGCCGGTGCCGACGGTGGAACGGATCGCCGGGTCGCTGCTCGTGATGCCGGTCCATTCACTGACCGATACGCAGGAGCAGTGGAACGAGGATGAATATGCCGATTATATCGCTTCCATTGCCGGCAGATTCTCAGAGGTCGTTCTGTGCGTCCATCGTTCATGTTTTGTCAAAGGGAATTGGATCGGTGCGTTCGCGCGGCGCGGTATTCCGGCGGTGCTCGGTGCCGATCCTGATGATGCCAACACATACGACCGGTTGGCATTGCTCTTCTCCCGTTTCGAGTTCGTCACCACCAACAGCATGGGATCGCACGTGGCCTATGGGGCATATTTCGGTGCGAAGCCGTCCATTGCAGGACCGAAACCCCGGTTCTCCCGCCGGGACTATGAACGGCTGACGTTCTATAAGAATGCTCCGGAAGTGCTGGACATCGTTGCAGAATGGAATACATCGGACCGGTACCGCTCCATTGCTCCGTTCCTCTATACCGATCCGATTTCCGCAGCGGATGCACGGGAATGGGGCGAGGACCAGTTAGGGCTCCGTCACCGGCGGACGCCGGCTGAATTGAACCACCTGTTCGGATGGTCGCTCCGGGCACGAATACGAAAGAATGGTATGAAGATGTTCCGAACACTGAAAAAAACATTACGGCAGCCGCTCCGGCTGGTGGATGCGCTCCGTCAGCGCATGTTCGCCCGTTCGCTGGCAACAGAGCTCTCGATCGTCACGCATATGACCTTCGATGAACGGTATCTGTTGTATCATTATGCGAAGCAGCTTCCTGCAGGCGCCGCTGCCGCAGAGATCGGAAGTTTCCTCGGAGCGAGTTCCTGCTGCATCAGTGCCGGACTTCCAGCCGGAGGCAAGCTGTATTGCATCGATACCTGGGGCAACCATGCCATGGCATACAGCGAGACCGATGCGCAGGACCGGGCATTGAACGAGCGCGACACGTATGAAGAGTTCCGCGCGAACACCATCCGGTTCCGCGACCGCATCGTCGAACTGCGCGGATGGAGTACCGATGTCATCACACAGCTCAGACAGAAAGAGACCTCGCTGGGATTGTTGTTCATTGATGGGGACCATACGTACGAAGGGGTAAAGAAGGACTGGGATGCGTACCGCCCGCTGTTGATCCCCGGCAGTCTGGTGGCGTTCCATGACACCGGCTGGGCCGAAGGGGTCCAGCGGCTCATCGCCGAAGAAGTGACACCGTCTGCGCAGCTGGTGCAGCGGCTCTCGAACTTCGAGCTCTACAGGATCATCCGATGAAGGCATCCGTCATCATACCCACGTGCAACCGCGCGGCACAACTGGAGCGGACGCTGCAGTCCGTACTGACCATCGATTTCGATCCGCAGCAGTATGAAGTGATCGTTGTGGACAATGGTTCCACCGACAGGACACCGCAGATCATCGAAGAGGCCGCACAACGTCATCCCTCCCGGAACCTCCGGTCCGTGTATGACGCTGTTCCCGGTCTGCTCACCGGCCGTCATCGCGGAGCAGCGGAAGCGAAGAGCGACATCCTTGTTTTTGTGGACGACGATATTGCGGCATCGCCGAACTGGCTGAGCGCCATCGTCGGAGCATTCACCCGGTACCCGCACATAGCGCTGGTGGGAGGGAAGTGTTTGCCGAACTATGAGAAGGAACCGCCGGCATGGGTGACGTCGTTCTGGAAGGAAGCACCCGGCGGAGGCCGGTATATGGGGGAATTGAGTCTGTGCGATCTGGGGGATATTCCGAAAGAGATCGATCCGATGTTCGTCTGGGGTTTGAATTTCTCCATCCGTAAGCAGTCCTTATATGAATTAGGCGGCTTCCATCCGGACAATATCGCTCCGCAATTCCAGCATTTCCAGGGGGATGGAGAGACCGGTATTTCGCTGGCAATGAAAGCACGGGGAATGAAGGCATTCTATCATCCGGAGGCGCTGGTGTACCATGAAGTGCCGGCGGACCGGATGACCGTCGGGTATTTTGACCGCCGTTATTTCTACCAGGGAGTCTGTAATTCATATTCCATGCTCCGCCGTTCTGCCGCAGGCAGCGAAACAGTGCCGAATTCAAGTGAAAACGTCATTCGCAGTGCGGTACGGGCTGTCCGCAAGGCGTTCTCGCCCTCCGAACCCCCGGTGATCGCCCCGCCGGTGAGTCCCGAAGTGGACATGCTGCTGAAGCGGTTCCAGGCGATGGAAGAGGCCGGATTCCGGTTCCATCAGGAGGTTGCGTCGGCAGTTCCCGCAGTGATGGAGTGGGTAACGAAGAAAGACTATTTCGACTACCAGCTTCCTGTGATTTCCGTAGCGAAGCGGTAAAGATTTTCGTACCATTGTTCATATATCATCATCATTTCCTGCTGCTCACATAGATAAAAAACAACAATGTTCAGCCATCACATCGTTCGAATAACAGCAGTGTTACTGTTCATCATGCTGTTCGGTGACTCACTTGTTGGGCAGACCTTGAGGTCGCGGCGGATATGGAATTCGGCACCCCATTCTGCGTTCACGGACATCAAACACTTCAACGGAAAGTTCTATATCGCATTCCGCGAAGGGGAGAATCATGTATCGGACAGCGGCTCGATCCGGCTGATCTCTTCGGTGGACGGCCGGCAGTGGACCACGGTGAAAGTATTCAAGGACAAGACCGGCGATCTTCGGGATGCAAAAATGGCGATCCTTCCCGGGGATATATTGTTGTTGACGAGTGCCGTTGCTTCTGCAAACAGAACAGTGCATGAATCGAAGAAATGGGTCTCTGCGGATGGCGAACATTGGTCCGAAGGTTCACAGATCGGATTGAGGAACTATTGGCTTTGGGGTGTTGTGGTGAACGACACTGCAGTGTATTCGGTCGGATACCCGACAGGTTTTACGAATGCGACCAGGCCGCCGTCGCGGCTCTTTGGCTCCGGCCCTTCACTGGATTTTTCTCCAGTCACTGATTCTGTCGGCCGTGGCTCAGAAACGGCGCTCTGTTTCGTCCGGCCGGATCAGTGTGTCGCCATTAAACGGCGCGATCCGGAGAATGCGCTCATCGGGATATCCAAGGCTCCTTTCGTTGATTGGAAATGGTACGATGCCGGGTACCGCATT
>JAVBYA010000361.1 GCA_030824295.1 Bacteroidota bacterium | reverse complement strand
ATTTACTAACTCTAATATAACTAATTAGTAGTAAGTTGTCAAGTCAATTTAAAATAAAAAAGGCGGCTTGCGCCGCCTCCTTTTGGTATGGTTGTCACCTATAATCCATCTTGCGCGATCGCCCAGGAGAGGATCGCCATCGCGATCGCACCGAGTTCCAATTCCCGCGGGTGGACCTTGTCGATGGTGTCATGGTTGGAATGATGGTAATCGAAATAGCGCTGCGATTCAGGACTAAGTCCGATGAGTGCGGTCCCGAACGGTTTGAGCGGTCCGATATCCGCCCCCCCTCCGCCGGCAGTGATCTTACCGGCACCGACAACATCCAGCAACGAGGCATATTGCGTTAGTTTCCCGAACTTGATGGAATCCGCACTGATACCGAACCCTCTCGGAAGGAAACCGCCGGCATCACTTTCAATGGCCGCGATATGCCGCTCGCGGACGTTGGCATCCCGTGATGCATACGCCAGCGCACCTTTGAGTCCGTTCTCTTCATTCGCGAAGAGCACAACTCTGATCGTCCGTTTCGGACGGAGACCGAGCGCTTTCATCAGTTTGATCACTTCGATGCTCTGAGCAACTCCGCTGCCGTCATCATGCGCACCGGTCCCCTTGTCCCACGAATCCAGATGCCCGCCCACCAGAACGATCTGTTCAGGGAATTCGCTCCCGCGGATCTCGCCGATCACGTTGGATGAAAGCACGTCAGGATGGGACTGAGCACTCAGCTGAATGGTCACCGTAGTTCCCGGATCCTTCTTCAGAAGCGCACTCAGCATTTCAGCATCCATCGTACTGACCGCTGCGGCCGGGATCTTCGGCACGGCAGAATCATAGCGCATCGCACCGGTATGCGGTTCATCATCCATCGCATTCGTCATAGAGCGGACAATGACGCCGACCGCTCCGACCTTCGCCGCTTCGATCGCTCCGCTCCCGCGCTGATTCACCGCACCGCCGTATGCTTCGCCCGTATTCACCCTGGTCCGGTCGAACGGACGATTGAAGAAGAGTACCGCTCCCTTGGCACTTTCCCCAAGCGCACGCACATCATCAAAAGAACGGACTTCGATCACTCGGCCCGTCACTCCCTTCTTTTCTGTACCGACCGTACCTCCCAGCGCACACACGGTCAGTTCATGGTTCTTCCCGCCGGAGCGTGCAAATGCCTTTTCCACCGGTCCGCGCACCCATCGCGGCACCATGACCGGTTCGGTCCAGACAGAATCCGCACCGGCTTCCTTCAGCCGGCGCTGACTCCAGAGAACGGCCTTCTCATAACCGTCGGAACCGCTCAATCGGTGACCGATCGTCCCGGTCAATTCCTTCAGCATCTCGTATGAATCCAAGGTCGACAGTCCGCGGTCCTTCATCCGTTCGGCTGTTTCCCGATGCATTCCCTGCCCGGTCAAGAATGTCGCTGCTGCAAGCGTGATGACTATGTATCGAGTGATCCTCATCGTTTCCTTTTCTTCGTCCGGCGTGCGATGGCCGCAACGATCTTCTTGTAGGTATTGTTCATATCGTCCGATACGACCTTCACGTCGCCGAGCGTCGGCATGAAGTTCGTATCCCCGTTCCAGCGGGGAACGATGTGGAAGTGGATATGGTCGTCGATCCCGGCTCCGGCCACCCGCCCGAGATTCGCCCCGAAATTGAATCCATGCGGTTTCAGCACCTCCGTCAGCACTTCCGTCATCTCGCTGACGGTCATCATGATCTCCGTCATCGTCTCCGCAGGAAGCGCACTCATGGAGGCGGTCTGTTGGAACGGCACCACCATCAGATGTCCGCTGTTGTACGGATAGAGGTTCATCATCACGAAGCAATGCTCCTTTCGGATGATGACCAGATTCTTCACATCGTTCTTCTGCCGTGCGATCCGGGTGAAGAGGGACTCACCCTTCTTCGGTTTCTCATTCTTAAAAGTAGCGATATATCGCGAGCGCCAGGGGGAATGCAGTCGTTTCATTGGGTCACCTCTTTGATTTCATTACAATATAAGGAAGAATAGGCCCCGCCCCAATGCGGAGCGTTGGGTCTTCCAGGTTACAGGAACTTCTTCAGGCGGTGCAGAAGGTTCGTGTTCCGCAGCCGTGTATCCGCATTGTGGATGGCGGTCGCAAGCGCTTTCCGCTGTCCCACCAGGAACAGCCGCTGTCTGGCCCGTGTGACCGCCGTGTAGAGCAGGTTCCGCTGCAGCATGATATAGTGCGACATACTCAGCGGTATGACCACGGCATTGAACTCATTCCCCTGACTTTTATGAATGGTGGTAGAATAGGCAAGGGCCAGTTGATCCAGATCGTCATAGGAATAATCGATCCTTCGGCCGTAGAAGTTCACATACAGTGCCCCTTCGTCCTTATCATATCCAATCACCGTGCCGATGTCGCCATTGTAGACCTCTTTCTCGTAGTTGTTCCGGAGCTGCATCACCTTATCGTTCAGAAGGAATTTCCGCTCGCTTCCCTGCCAGCACACGGTAGCCTTCCCGTTGAGCACCTGCTGGAGTTTCTTATTCAGTTCCTTCACGCCGCAGAGCGTATTGTTCATCGGCGACAGGACCTGGATATCGGTCAGCGGATCGTATTGGAAATTCTGAGGCAGCACTGTAGAGCAGAGACCGACCACATGGGACTGGATCTGCTCCGGCGTGTCGGCTTCGATGAACTGGAAATCCTCTGCGAATTCCGGTTCTCCGCCGTTATTGATGGTGTGCGAGTTCGTGATGATGGAACTCCGTTCCGACTGACGGAAGATCATGTTCAAACGTATGACGGTGAGCGCTTTGGATTCGATCAGGTCCCGCAGCACCTGCCCCGGTCCGACCGAGGGGAGCTGGTCCACATCCCCCACGAGCACAAGCTGTGTTTCAGGCCTGAGAGCGTTCAGCAGCGACGCGAACAGCTGCACGTCCACCATGGAGACCTCGTCCACGATAACGATATCAGCATCGATCGGATCGTCCATTCCTTTCCGGAATGCACCGCTGTTCGGATCAAACTCCAGCAGCCGGTGGATGGTCTTCGCTTCGCGGGCGCTCACTTCGGAGAGACGTTTGGCCGCACGCCCGGTCGGAGCACAGAGCGTGTACCGCATCCCCAGCTCGTCCGCCAGTTCGATCATGCCGTTCACGCACAAGGTCTTTCCCGTACCCGGACCGCCGGTGAGGATCGTAACCGGATTCAGAACGGCGCTCACGACGGCATGACGCTGTTTCTCATCGAACTCGATCCCGTGCCGTTTCTCCACATGCTTCAGCGCCGCATAGAGTTTCTTCTGTTCGAGCGGCCGTTCCCCTTTCTGCAAAAGATGCAGCAGCTTCCGAGCGGATTGTTCTTCGGATTCATACAGCTTCAGCGGGAAGATGGCATCCCCTTCCAGGATCAGATATCCGCTCTCCACAGCCGATGTCACCGCACGGCCGATCTTCGCTTCATCTACGAACAGCAATCCTGCCGCCCGCTCTGCCAATTCATCCTTCGGCAGGAAACAGTGACCTCCTGCACGGCATGCATCATCCAGCACGAACCGGACACCTGCCGTCAGCCGGTAGATACTCTCCTCCTTCACCCCCATCTTTTTCGCGATCTCGTCGGCGGTCTGGAATCCGACCCCCGGAACATCATCGATGATCTGGTACGGATTGGTCCGGAGCACTTCGCCCACACCTTTGCCGTAGAATTTGTACAGCCGGATAGCGGTCCCGGTGGTGATTCCATGTGCCTTCAGGAAGACCATCGCCTCCTGCATCTCTTTCATTGCACCGAGTGCCGTGGTGATGGCCCCGTATTTCTTCCGTCCGATCCCCTCCACCTGCATCAGCTTCTCCGGATGGTTATTGAGCACATCCAGCGTCTGTGAACCGAACTTCTCCACGATCCGTTCCGCCAGGGACGGACCGATCCCTTTGATCAGTCCGGAGGAGAGATATTGTTCGATGCCGACCTCGGAACTGGGAAGATGCGCTTCATAATTCTCGATGGCGAACTGCTTGCCGTATTTCGCATGGGTCGTCCAGCGGCCGGAAAGGGAATATTCCTCCCCGTCACGCGGATCGTGCAGGTAGCCCACAGCCGTGAACCGTTTCCCGCCCCCGTCGAACGCTCCGATCAGATAGGAATTCTCGTTGTTATAATAGATGATCCG
>JAVBYA010000375.1 GCA_030824295.1 Bacteroidota bacterium | reverse complement strand
CTGAGGTACGGGTCGGTATCGGGGTCTTTGAACAGAAGGTGCGGACCGATGCGTAGGAGCGCCAGCCGGTCCGAAATGGATAGATGCCCGAGCCGGAGGAGTCCTGCCAGCACATGGAGCGGTGCAGGGAGCGGCAAGGTGCGGAGCGCGGTGGGAAGTCTATCCGGATGACGGAAGACGATCTCGAGGTCCTGTTGTATCTCCACCTGGTCCATCGTTCCGATGGTCCGCAGATACCGAAGTGTGGAATGATAGCATCCCATCATCAGATGCTGACCGTTGTCCACCTCGTCCCCCGTTTCGGGATGCGTGAAGGAATAGGTCCGACCGCCGAGCCGCGGCTTTTGTTCTGCCAGCAATACGGTCCGTCCGGCGCGGCACAGTTCGACCGCGGCGGAGAGGCCGGCCAGGCCGCCGCCGATGATAAGAACGTCCGGGGATGTCTGCGGCATTGTTAAGCTCGGTTCTGCCACCACACACGGATGGTGATGAGCAGCTTTGTGGCGGTGGAAACTTTGATGCGGCGGGCAAAGATGTTGTAGTCGGCCTTCTCGATATCCTGCAGCAGACGGAAGTAGATCTCCTGCATGATGAGCGCGGCGATGAAGAGGTGCCGGTCGTCCGGCGAGAGATGTTTGATGGCATCGGCAAAATACCCGCGGGCACGCTCGGCCTGGAATGCCATCATCCGTTTGAACTTTACATTGTACTTGCCGGCGAAGAGTTCCTCCTCGCTGTAGCCGTAGAAGTCCATGTCGCGCAGCGGAAGATAGATCCTCCCCTTCTTCGCATCCGTTGCCACATCGCGCAGGATGTTCGTCAGCTGCAGCGCGATGCCGAGGTTCTCGCCGTAGACCTTCGCTTCTTCATGCTTGTAGCCGAAGATCTCCGTGCAGATGAGTCCAACGGTGGAGGCAACGCGGTAGCAGTACACTTTCAGGTCGTCGAAGGTCTCGTAGCGGTTCTTCACGAGGTCCATCTCCATCCCTTTGATGAGTTCCATGAAGTGATGAAGCGGGATGTTGAAGCGGGTGATGATCAGCGCCAATCGGTTGACGATGGGATACTGCGAGCCGGCGGTGAGTCCCAACTCGAACTCCCGGGCCCATTCCAGCAGACGCATCCGTTTCACCGGGATGCTACCTTCATCGTCCACGATATCGTCCGCAATGCGGCACCACGCGTAGACGATGTTGATCGCTTCGCGTTTCGGTTTGGGAAGCATCAGGAAGGAGTAATAGAAGTTGCTCCGTCTGTTCTTCTCTATGATATCAAGTGTGAGCGAATGCTCCATAGCCATGGGTCATGAGAAATACGAGCGGACCAGGACCACGAGTTTGTCCCACGCGTTCAGTGTGGGACGATGATGCCTGGTGTCGAACTCCTGCATCTCGATCTTTTCCAGGATCCGCATGCCGCCGTGCCAGATCAGGCGGAGCTCGAACCGGAGCGGCTTGGGGACCATGTAGAAGAGTCCTTTACCGTCCAGGAACGCGCGGCGCGCCCGTTTGAAATTGATCTTGATCAGGATGCGGACATTGTCCGTGTTCTCGGTGGTCCGCAGATCGTCGAACGATACCTTGCACAATGCCAGGTCCGCTTTGGAAATATAGAAACGATTCCTGCGTGTATCAACGGAAATATCCTGAAGAAAGTTCGTCAGTTGGAGGGCGGTGCAGACGAAATCGGAATAGCGGAGGCTTCCCACATTGGCGAATTTGAAGAGCTGGAGCATGATCTTCCCCACCGGATTGGCTGATTTCTTGCAATACGCGAGGATATCATCGTACGTTTCATAGATAGGATTGGTGGCATCCTGCTTGAACGCGGAAATGAGTGCTTCAAAGGGGTGCAGGGCCAGTTCGTGCCGTTTGATGGCAGCCGCAAGCTTGGAATAGAAGGGATTCTCCGTCCCCTGCTCCACAGCGGAACGCAGGGTGAGCATCATCTCATCCAGTTTCGCGATCCGCTCCTCCGGCGCCATCGTCCCTTCATCCGCAAGATCATCGGCGGTCCGGGCGAATGCATAGATGAGGTGGATGGCCTCCCGTTTACTGCGGGGGATGAAGAACGATCCGACGGGGAAGTTCTCATAGTGGCGGAGCGCCAGCGTGATCATCTCTTGTTCAGTCATGGCTCAATATAACACACGCACAGCTCTTTTTCGAGGGGAATTCCAAAGATTCTATTGCGTTTTAAGGTCATTTGGTATGATTTCTTGACTTTTGAGGGATGAAATGGACAATTGACTCTCTGAGACACTTATAGTATTTTCTTTGAGTAGCTCTGTGCTCTTTATTGCCTCACCAAACCGGTCCTTTGTGAAAAAGAACATCCTTCTCGGCGCCAGCAAGTTCGTGAACCATCTCTTCGACAAGAAGAGCACCATCGCTGCGCTCTATCATAACTTCGACCATACGCTGGAAGTGGTGGAGCATGTGAAGGAGATCTCCACCGCATTGAAGGTCACCCCGCCCAATAAAGAAGTGGTGCTGCTCGCCGCGTGGTTCCATGATACGGGGTATCTCTTCTCGCCGGTGGAGCACGAGGAACGGAGCGTCGCGATCGCGACAGAGTACCTCCGCTCCGTCGACTACCCGGAAGCAAAGATCAAACGGGTATCAGGATGCATCCGCGCCACGAAAGTGCCGCAGCAACCGCGGACGGAACTGGAGAAGATCATGGGAGATGCCGACCTGCTGCATCTCGGCAAGCGGGACAGTATAGCGCGGGGCGAGATGCTCCGTGCGGAGATCGAGAGCATGTCCGGCACACCGCTGCCGGAAGAGGAATGGGTCAGACAGAGCATCTCCTTCCATCAGGGCCATCATTATCACACGACCTACGCCGTGAAGAAATACACCGCCAGCAGAGAGCGGAACCTGCACACGCTTCAGCGGAGACTGAAAGTGCTGGAGCGCAAACATGCGAAGCGCGCCCCCTCCGCAAAACGGAGTCCCTCCAAGAAGGCGGTCAGCAAACGCCGATAGGATGAGTTGGAATGGTAGAGAATGAAAAAGGCCGGACATCAGTTCGGCCTTTGTGTTTCGTTTCGATGGTTGTCCTTTTTATGGAAGGAGCATGGACGCTGCTTCCTTCCCTCCCGCTGCTGCTGAGATCACCCCTAACCTCACGCTGCCGTTCCTGAGCAGGTCCAGACGGATGAATCCTTTCTCGCGCGTTGCGATCATCGTATCGTCACCGCTCGTGAGTGACTCATCGTGCTTCTCCACGCCGTTTCCGCTCACAATGAAGAATCGTTCTTCACTGTTCCGGAGCACCTGGACCGTATGGTCATGTCCGGAAACGTACAATGCGCGGGGATACAGAGACAGCACACTGTCGACGGCACGCACCATCGTTCTGTTCCCTTCACCGGAGAGGTCCTGATCCGAAATGCCGTAGATGCGCGCGAGAGGATAGAGCGAACCGATCACCGGGAGCGGTATCCAAAGGAGCGGGTTCAGTTTCCGCAGCGGAAAGAAATGGTCCTTCCAATCAAAGAATCCCCCATGCTCTCCGTGCGTCCGGAGCGGATGATGACCGGCCACTATCACGGTCCGCTCCCCCGCCGAATGAAGGGATGCAGAAAGCGAATCGAGAATGCGGCGCCGCGTCTGCCGCTGGTCCGTATCGCCAGGATAGAGCGGTTTCTCGAAAGCATGCAGCCACCATTGCGTGTCCAATGCGATCACCCTCAGTCCTTCACCGATATCCTTCACGTGCGGACCGGGCATTCCCTGTTCCGGCATCATCACGATATTCTGTTTCTGCTGAACACGGATGTATTCACCCTGCCGGCGCACGGCGGCCAATCCTCCCGGACGATGATATTCCCAGTCATGGTTGCCTGGGACGAACAGCGTCAATGCGCCGCTCTCCGTTCCAACCGCGATCTGCACATCCAGCCGGCGCTCCATCTCCGGCCGCTGCGGGTCGCCGGGGACCGGCAATCCTTGAGGATAGAGATTATCGCCCAAGAAAATAATCGTGTTCTGATCGGGATGTTCTGCCGCCATCTTCGTCAATACCTGCAGCGTCGCTTCAGGTGTCACGGAAGACGCCTCTCCTGCATCGCCGATCAGCAACACGGTCTGCAGGATGGAATCGGCCGGCACGGAAGGGATATGCGTCGGCATACCGGGAGCGATATAGAT
>JAVBYA010000264.1 GCA_030824295.1 Bacteroidota bacterium | reverse complement strand
TATTCAACGGCACGCGACACCGATGGCGAATGGAAATTCCCGTTATCCATGATCGTGTAATTCCCGTTCGGCAGCACACGGATATCGTGCTGATACGACGGTCCGTTCAGCGGATCGTTGAGGTACGTGAACTGGTTGTTCTTCCCGCCGAACCGCCACATCACCCGGCCGGAAGGCCGTTCGATCTTGGTGATCTCGGATTGATGCCGGCTGGAGATGAGGATATTGCCGTCCAGGTCCAGCTCGATGGCATTCATATGGACGAAATCGATGGTCTGCGCCGTGAGGTTCTCCCGGACAGCATCAGCAATGTTCAGATGGTCCCAGCACTTCCATTCAAACACGACGTTCCCGGCAGGATCGATCTCCTGCACATTGTTCCCTACGATGGTCGCGTTCGTCTTGCCGCCGGTAACGATCTTGCTCATATCCACTGTGCGGTAATCGAGCGTAATGAGGAGCACGTTGCCGTTGGGAAGGATCTGCAGTTCATGTTCATCCGTCCCTTGTCCGTTCTTCGCCGTGATCTCGCGGAGCACGGTATACGAGGAATCCATTTCGAATTGACGATAGAACGGTTCGGCAATGCGGTAGGAAAGATTGCCGTTCCGCTGCACTTTGAAATCCCGGGCATTGCCCGGCATACGGCGGTAGAAGACCGGAGATCCGTTGGAATCGAGGATCGCGATATACGGCGTTCCTCCCCAGTTGTTGATGAAGATATATCCCGGTGCAGCGTTCCCCTTCACGGTGAATTTCACATGCGGATAATCGGACGGAACGGAGACACCATTCGGGAAGATGGTCGTTGAAAGGGATGGTGATACGGTGATGGTCTGTGCAACAAGCCCGGAACAGAAAGTGAGTGACAGGAGCAGCAGTATCCGATGAACATTCATGAGCGTCAGGTCCTTCGTGAGAACAAATACATCATTGCACCGTCAGCCGTTGCGCACCGGCGGCGACCGGAAGCGTGCGCGGAGCACCGCCGTCCACGATCACGGTCAGTTCGAACGGACGGTTCGAAACAACATGGATCTCGGCGGCGGCACCAGTACTGGTGCGCGGCTGCGCGATGAGCGTTGCGGTAACATCACCGAACCGGAGACGTTCGATGCCGTGGCGGTCGATGCGGCGGATGTGCCAGGTCAGTTTCTTGTGTGCACCGTCCGGACGGAAGCCAAGAACATTCTCGATGAAGAGCTGAATCGGTCCGCACCCGGTCCAACCGACGAAATCTTTCTGTGAAGGATTCCCGCGCATCATCAGTTCCGGTGAGTAGTTCTCCCATAGTGTTCCGGTCTCTATATAGACCGTCACCAGTCCGTCCAGATACCGCTTGGATGCATGATGTGCGAACTCCTCGAACGAATGATCCGTGGCATTCTCTGTTTCACGTCCGTAACGTTCCAATCCTTTGATCACCATGACATTCGTCGGCGCCCAGACACCTCCCAGCCAATAGTGGCCGTCCGGCTGATATGCCGGTTCATCCGCTGCAAGGGACGGGAACGGCATCGGCCGCCAGAATGTCTGCGGGTCCTTCAGATGGGACAAGAGCCGGAGCGCTTTTGCATGATCGGCAATCCCGGCGAGCATCGGCCAGAACGTTCCGATATTACGGAGCGGCAGCTGCTTCCCGTCATCGTCCAAATTATAATAGAAGCCGTCCTGTTCATTCCACATCATGGAATTCACGCGCGCGGCGATGGTATCCGCTGCGGCTGTATATCGTCCCGCTTCAGTATCCTTGCCAAGTTCACGGCAGATGAACGCCATGTTCCTGTACATCAGCACCATCTGCGAGGACATATCCACCCAGGCGGACCCGGCGAGCGGAAGGTTGTCCATCCCTGAACCGAGTCCGGTATTCCAATAGAGGCCATGGCGCGTTGATGGTTTCCTCCTGTACTGTTCCAGCCATTCGGCATACTTCGTCAATGCAGGGAGAACGGAAGCGAAACGGGACGAGTCGCCGGTGACCTTGTATGATTCCACTTCTGCCCAGGCGAACAGCGGCGGATTGACCGTATGCTCCCGTCCGACAAAGACATAATCCTTCCCGTCCGCTTCCTGGATCTCGCGGCAGATGTAGCCGTTCTCATACTGCCGGGAATAGAAATTGTCCAGCGACTGCACGGCCGGGAAGACCGCATGTCCATATCGTGCGAACATGAGCATGAAGAAAGTATCCCATTGGAACACGCTGGGAGAGAATGCTTCATCGACATAATTGGAGACGAACGGTGAACCGGCGGGGGGCTGTTTGAAGTGATCGAATGCGAGGGACCATGCCTTCCAGTAGAGTTCCACATACTGCGGAGAGGCGTCGGCGATCGGCGCCGGGAGTGAAGCCCTGTTCTGCGCGAACCGCGGGACGGGTGTTACAGCATACTGTTTCTTGGGGAAGTATGCACCCCTGCGGCCGGTGTCGGTATACTGCGCCGGGGAAATGGAAGGAAAGGAACAAATGAGTGACAGCAGCAGGATCGATCTGCAGGAATAGATTCTCATGATCACATCACTCCTTTCATTGCACGTTATTGGATCGGCCGGCAGCCGCATTCGCATCACTGCAGCAGCAACATCCTCATCGTCCGCACCTGAGTACCGGACGTGAGACGGAAAAGATACACGCCGGCAGCAAGTCCGGTCCCTTCGAATGTCACAGAATGTTCACCGGCAGTCATCGTCCCGGCGGACAGGATCCGCACGCGGGTCCCCAGCACATCGAACACTTCCGCCGTTGTGTATGCAGCAACAGGCAAAGAGAATCGGATGCGTGTTGAGGGATTGAACGGATTGGGATAATTCTGTTCGAGGAAGAATCCCGGAATATTGTTCTGTTCATTCACGGATGCCAATGGACCTGCATACTCGAAATTCAGATAGTTGATGTTGAACCCGCCGAAGAAGATGGAGACCTTCAGCGTGTGCTTTCCGGCGGTGAGCGGTGCCGTTCCGAGCGGTATACTGCTCCAGGAGGCCCATCCTCCCGTCACCGGCAGTGATGTCAGTTTCTGCGCTTCGCCGTTAAAACCGTATCCGAGGAATCCGTTCGCCGCATTCACAGCAACGCGGGCTGATATGGTATAGGTGCCGCTCTGCTGCACATCCACTGTGAAATTCAGATACTCCCCTGTTCCGGTCCAGCCGACGTTGTATCCGTTCGTAACCGCATCGGTACACCGTTCGATATCCACACCGTCATTCCGGAAGACCCAGCCGTTGTTCCAGGTGGAACCGTTGTTCGTGTTGTGATAGTCATTATCCTTGTACGCAATGGTATGGCGTCCATAGTCGTAGTTCACAGCGAAGATCCTGCCGGGGATGACATTCGCTGCGAACGGACGCGTTGCAGCATCCTTCGGCTGACGGATCATCGCATCGATAACCCCTTCGTTGTATACGCACCGATCCAGCTTCAATCCTTCCGCCATTGCCATCAGTCCTTTCATGGCATAGGCTACGGTCGGCTTTGCGGCTTGTCCTTTCCAGTACTGCAGCAGTCCTTCGTATTCGGGCGTAAGCGGTACGGAGAGAGGTCCGTTGATGGTGCCGAATTTTTTCCAGGTCCACCATGCCCAGCCGATATCGTTGGATTCCAGCAGCGTGATGGCATCCGTGAACCAGGTGTTGGAGTTCTCTCCCGACTCGCCGAGCCAGAGCGGACGGTTGGTCGATGAACGGAGCGTTAACAGATAATTGATGGAACCGATGTCGTTCGAGTTCCAGTACTTATGGAAACTCCAGACCATCTTTGCATCCCACGCCGGGGTCATCCCGTTGAAATCCGTTGCATACCAATTCCCCTCCACGAAGATGATATGTGTCGTATCGACGGTGCGGATAGCGTTCGTGATAGCGACAGAAAGGTCACGGAGCGGTTTGTTCGTCGGCGGCAGCTCCCATGCCGGTTCATTCAGGATGTCATAACCGCCGATCCACGGTTCGTTGGCATACCGCTCTGCCAATTTTTTCCATAACTCGATGGTCATGATCTTGTTCTTCTCGTCCTGCCAGAGGGACTTCTGTGCCGGATCATAGTCACTGATATTGTTCGCGCTCTGCCCTCCCGGTGCAGCATGAAGGTCCAGGATAAGATAGAGTCCATTGTCCGCACACCATCGCAGCAGACTGTCCGTCATCGTGAATCCC
>JAVBYA010000178.1 GCA_030824295.1 Bacteroidota bacterium | reverse complement strand
GATCTTCACCAGCGACGCATCGGTGACCCCCTGGAGGATCAGTTCCACGATGATCGGTTTCTCCTTCATCTCTTTCATCTTCGCATCGATCTTCGCCATCAGATCGTTGGCCAGAGCATCGCCGACCTCTTCCAGCGATTTGGATGCCGCCTGTGCTTTCCCCTGGGTCGATTTCTTGGACGATGCGCTTGCGAGGGCAAGGATCTCGCCCGTATCGGTGAAGATGAGTTTCGCTTCGCCGTCCGCCGTGTATTCGTTCATTTTGGTGCCGTACACTTCCTTCTCACCGCCGAAATTCGACTGCGCACCGCCGGCAATGATCAGTTCCGCACCGAAACGCCGTCCCAGTTCCTTCGCCTTGGTCGCATCGGCAGCCGCGATGTCGCGGGCACGGACCTCGGAGAACTGACGGGAATCGACGATGCGGTAACCTTTTTCCATCAACGCCTTCTCGATCTTCCCGGCGACCTTACGGGCCGTGGCGGCGTTGTTGTCGATCGACTCGTCGATCACCACCATCACGCGCGGCATATCGGCGTTCTGCGCCATTGTTGTCGTGCCGAGGATGAACGTCGCCGCGAGCGAGAACACACAGAGTAACGAACAAATGCGTTTCATGTTTCTTCTCCTGAATGATTGATAATTATTTCAATTTCGCGATCAACGATACCATCTCGTCCGCCTTCTGCTTGGCGGGTTCATATCCGTCTGACTCATCCCACGCTTTCTGATACATGGAACGGGCGCTCTCATACGCGCTCTTCGCTTCATTCTTCTTTCCCTGTTTCTCCAGTTTCTTCCCTTTGTCCTCGAAGTTCAGAGCCTGAGCGTAGATCACATATCCGTTGAAATTCCCATCCTTCGACGCCTCCAGCCGGTCCTCATCCTCCGATGTCATCTTCACATCCAGATCCGCGGCGATCTTCTTCACCAGAGACTGCAGCATCGTGAGGAACTCGTCGAGCTCTCCGGTCTCCTCTTCCGCCTTCAGGGTCTCACCGGTCTCGGTGCGGACGATACGGACGTCGATGCGGAGCTTATCATTGAACAGATTGGAGAACCCGCCGAAGAGCATCACTTTGGCGCCGAGAAGTTTCCCCATCTGCTGGGTGGTCGATTTGTCCACCATGTCCGTTTCGTTCAGGTTGAGCTCTTCGATGATGGACTGGATCCTCTGACGTTCCACCACGCGGATACCTTTGATCTTGGTCATCTCTGTGATCATCATGTCCGCCAGCCCCTTCTTGAGGGGATCGAGCTTATCCTTATCCACGACGCTGTTGTTCTCGAAATAGAGTACAGCGATCGTCTTTGGATCGCTCGCCTGTGCGGTCTGAACAAAGACAACATTGTTCAGCAGCAGCACGCAGAGAGCAGCCATTCCAAAAAGTATCCGTTGATGTTTCATACTGATTTCCTTCCAGTATAATGAGATGATAAGTGATGTAAAATTCAAAATGAGAACCGCAGGGAGAGTGATGCATCGATGCCGTTCACATCGAACTCCGTACCGGCGATGGTCGCCGACCCTGCTGCATACCGAAATCCTGCCGTCGGCATCAGCCATCCCCAGGTGGTCAAGGTGAAATCGGCACCTGCCGAGCCGATCACCGCATCCCCCGTTTCTATATATGTCAGACCGGACGGGGTCTGGTCCGGTGTATAGTATTTCCCCTCTCCAACGAACGAAGCATACACGCCGTTCAATAGCATTGTGCCGAGCGAATATTGACCTTCCACTTGCGATGATGCATCATACCGTTTGCCGCTGCTGATGAAATTGTTCTGCAGCCGGTAGCGCGTGCGGAGCAGGAGCGTATGATTCATCGATTCCGTTCTGAGTGAATAGATCACATTCGCGATCACACGGGGTCCGGCTTCGAACACTGCTTCGAACGCTCCGCTCGTGTTACTGAGCTGGTCCTTCAGAAAATAGGTAGCGGTGATATCCACAGAGAACCGGGCCGTTTTGCTGAAGGTGATGTAATCGAACCCGGTATTCAGGGATATCTCGTCACCGGCATCATATTCGACGGTAGATCCTTCCAACGGGCTGAACGGTCCCTTATAGAAATATGACAGACCGAGGCCCAATACCATGCGGCGCGTCAAAGATCCGGCATAGACCATGGAAATGTTCCCGGTATACCCCTGGCCGAATGTCGGTGCCTTGTATGCGAACGCCGTCTGTCCCAGCAGGTTCGTCATATTCAATTCTGCCTGGTTCAATTTCGTTTTTCCGGTCGGCAGACTTCCGCTGCCGGTAAGCCACAATTTCTCTCCCGGGAAGACGTAGGAAAGCGTGATACGGGTGTCCACAATATTCGTTGAACTGGCCGTATCGTATTCCGATATGACACCCGAATTCGCGACCGTCATCAGCAGCCGGTTGGCCAATGGAACAGAGACTGTCACAGGAGCAGAGCGCTGTAGCACCGTACCGAATTCATTCCCATTCTTATCCGTCAAGACCCATTGCTGCTGGGTCCCGCCGAGGGTCGCACTGTAGGCGCCGCGGAAGATCGAGCGGTCGCTCCCTTTCTCTGTCTGCGCTGAAACCGTGTCAAAGAACAATGAGATCACAACAATGATCACGGCTGAAATATGGAGATTATGATGCTTTAAAGATGTATTAATCATCACATTTCTGGATTATTTGACAAAGGTCATCTTTCGTGCAAAACGATACTCTTTTGATCGAATTTGGTAATAATATATACCACTGGATAGCAAGATTCCATGATTATCTTTCCCATCCCACACCACGGCATAGGCACCGATGTTCTGATCGGAATCGACCAATGTACGGACGTTTTGGCCCAAAATATTGAATATTTCGAGCTGTACTCTTCCGCTGTTCGCCAATGTATACTGGATGGTGGTGACAGGATTGAACGGGTTCGGAAAATTCTGCGACAATGCATACTCCATCGGAACAAGCGGAATACCGTTCGAATGCTCTTCGATGAATCCTTCGGTGCCGGCGACCAAGCGGAACCGGCGGGCCGTCTCGCGTTGTGTAAAACTGAATTCGAACGAAGGAACTGTCCGGGTGTCGTAGATCCTCTCTGCCGCAAGATCGATAATATAGAGAGTGAATCCTTCCGGAAGCGAACCGGTCAGATCCACCGACAGCCGGAGAGGTCCATCCGCAGCTGAACCGGAGACGGTACAATCCCAGATGTTCCCGGAAGGATTGAACGCCCGGAAGTCGGCAGAAAGACGCACACCAAGATTGTTCATGGTCACTGCCGTCCCCATCGAGGGTGACGATGGCGGTTTGACGAAATCATCCTCATCCCATCCGTCACGTGCAGTCGACAGAACGCCGATGTAGTTCAGCGCATCATTGCCACTCTTGCTCTTCAATACCAATTGCGCTTTCCACTCTCCGGCGGAAAGATCCATGCGCTCCCCTTCCCGTTTCTGCAGTGAAGAGGAGGTGACTGGCGCCGCATTGATGCGGACCGTCTTCGGACTGGCGGAACGGTTGAAGATCCAATATCCCTTGAACGGTTCCATCACTGTCGTCGTCGTATCATACTCACCGGCGGTATATCCCCACAACACGCGCTGCACACTGTCCTCACGGAACGAATTCGCCCAACTGACACTGTACGGGAAGGGATTACCGATCATGGAGAAGCCGGGAGGTACGGTCATCTCGAAATCCTCTGAGACACCAGGCCAGTTCGCCGTTCCGAGATTGACCCTCTTCTTCTCTTTACTGATGAGCCAATATCCTTCCCCTCGGCGGATACGCGAGAAGTCTGCCGGATACTCCTTATACCCGCCGGACGGAGTGTATTTGCCGAACATGCGCCACAGGTAACTGTTATGCCCGCCGAGATCCTTGAACAATGTCGCAACGGAGGAATCGCTGAACGCATACGGGATACTGATGAGCTCGTACCGTTCCTCCACCATCTCGCGCAGTTCTGCAGCGATGTTCTCCACTGTGCCGAAGATGTTGAGTGCAAAACGGAGGTTCCGGCCGGCCGAGATCCCGTGCCGCCGAATGGAATCATCGGGACTTCCGTTCCACCAGATCTCCGGATCTGCAACGGCAATGATCCTTCCGGATCCGAGTGCCGAGAGCACCACCGCACCGGCGCCGGGAGGGACCGGCATCCTCTCTCCCGAAGCATCGACGCTGTACAATCCTGCCGAGGAGGGCTCGTAGAGCACGGCAACATTGCGTGCCGTC
>JAVBYA010000304.1 GCA_030824295.1 Bacteroidota bacterium | reverse complement strand
GATCACCTCATCGCCGCTCTTCAGGTCCAGACCCATCAGCACGGTCTCCAACGACTCAGAGGCATTTCGTGTGATAGCGATCTCTTCTGCATCACAGCCGAACACACCGGCGAGCCCTGTTCTGATGGTCTCCAACTGCGGCTGCATAACGTGCCACATCGTATGCGCTGTGGTATCCTCCTGCTGCCATTGATACCGCACTAACGCTTCGGTGACGATGCGGGGCGAAGGTGATACTCCGCCATTGTTCAGGTTGATGGTTCCCCGCCCTACTGCGAACGATTGCTGGATGGGTCCCCAAAAATCCTCGTTCGAGGCTAGAATCTCAGGGGAGATGTCGGTGAACGGTTTCACCGCTGCACGAAGGTCTTCGGTCAGGGATGCGACGGCTACAGAGGACAAAGCTGCAAGCCCGATCCCTTTCCCGATATTTGAAATGAATGCGCGGCGGTCCATTTCTGAGTGCATACGTATCATCCTTTTCGGCGCCTCACCATGGCGATGGTCTTCGGATCGCGTAATTCCCTCAGTGCTCCGGCGGCGATCCATTTCGCGCTGGGGGACGGGAGTGATCGGATCTCTTCGGCCAATCGGACGGCATGTTCCAATAACCTGATATTCCTTTTGCCGATCTGCCGCAGCGACCAGTTGACACTTTTCTTCACGAAGTTCCGGTCATCGTCAGCACACTGGCGAAGCAGCGGAGTGTAGCTCCACAGTTCATCGTCCGACAGATCTTTGCGGTGGACGGCCAATGCTGCGATCATCACAATACCGGCGCGACGGACGAACTCGTTCGTTGAAGGACTCCACCGCTGCGGCAAGACAAGAGCATAACGGGAATGCCGGAATACTTCCAGGCAACAGACATCGCATTGTGCCCAATTCTCGATCGACTTCGCCCAACGGTCCATTTCCTTCCGTGTCATTCGTTCCGGGTCAGCGATCACCGCCGCCAAGATCCGGGCATCATGGATGTCGGTCTCCCACAGCGAGAGCGCAAGTCGATGGTCGGTGCCGATCTGTTTTGCCAACCTGCGGAGCTGAGGAGCGGATACCCCGAACGCTTTGGCCGCGGAGATCCCGAACCGCTGCATTCCCGCGGCAGCAGAAGGTGAACCAAGTGAACGCAATGTGCGAATGACCTCGTTCTTTGTCATACTGTTTGGGAATATACAATAATTCAGTATCTTCTGCAGACATGTCGCGGCAAAAACTCATCATAATAGCAACAGTGTTCGTGGACGTGCTGGGTTTCAGCATCGTCATCCCCACCTTGCCTTATTATCTGACAGAGTTCGGTGCATCCCCCACGACCATCACGCTCCTCTTTTCTGTCTTCTCCTTCTGTGCATTCCTCAGTGCCCCGCTTCTTGGCGGGCTGTCCGACAGGATCGGCCGCAGACCAGTTCTGCTCCTGTCGATCTTCTCCACATCGATCGGATGGTTCGTGTTCGCCAGTGCCTTTTCGATCCCTATGCTATTCATCGGCAGGATGATCGACGGACTGGCCGCCGGGAACTTCACTACAGCACAAAGCTACCTGGTGGACATTTCCAATAATGATGAAAAAGAACGGATGAAAAATCTCGGGATCATCGGTGCAACGTTCGGCATCGGATTCGTCATCGGACCGGTGCTCGGCGGTGTCTTGAGCACCATTTCCCATTCGTTCCCGTTCTACTTTGCCGGTACGATGGCACTGCTGAACGGCGTTTCCGCGTATTTCTTCCTGGAGGAATCGAACAAGAACCGCAGTACCGAACCGATGAAATATAATCCGCTGACTCCGATCATGCGGGCGTACCGGAATGTCATACTGCGTCCGCTCTACCTTCGCTGGTTCCTCTATTGCCTCTCATTTGTGGCTGTCCAATCGACATTCGCGTTATATACACAACAGGCGTTCGGATATACTTCATTCGAGACAGGGATGCTCTTTACGGCGATCGGACTCATCATTGCAGTGAACCAAACGGTTCTGCTGCACAAAGTATGGATCAAACGGTTCAGCAATCATCAACTGGAACTGATCATGCTTGGGCTTTCGATGCTTGGATTGCTCCTCTGCGCATTGCAGCGGCTTCCATTATTCATGATGTCATTGCCGCTGCTGGGGACCGGTCAGGCGGTCTACCGTGTGGTGGTGGCGAACGATGCGATCCATCATTCCGACCAGACCAAGCGGGGTGAGATCATGGGGATCATCGCTTCTGTCATGACCGGAGCGATGGTCATCGGACCGCTGGCCGCCGGTGCGTTGTTCGAACAGAACATCATCTACCCGTTCCTTGCAGGAGCCGCTGCCGTCGGTGCCGCACTCCTCGTATCCTTCATCTCTGCCCCGTCTGGCCCGATCCAGACCAAAAATTCTCTTTGATTGTTGCCGAAAAATTTTTAGTTTAACCAATTCGTAATTCACATTTTTCACTCTCATACCGTTCAGTTCAGGAGTTTGAATGTCATCCCATAAAGAAAGCTGGGGTTCACGGGTCGGATTGGTGCTTGCGATGGCCGGTAATGCGGTCGGTCTCGGCAACTTCCTCCGCTTCCCTGCTCAAGCCGTACAAAACGGCGGCGGCGCGTTCATCATTCCCTATCTCGTTTCGTTCCTGCTGATGGGTATCCCGCTGCTGTGGATCGAGTGGGCCATCGGCCGTAACGGCGGCAAATATGGTCATCATTCCACTCCCGGTATGATGGATGTTCTCGGCAAATCCCCGTGGTGGAAATATGTCGGTGTGTTCGGCATCTTCACTAACCTGACGGTCGCTGCATATTACTGCTATCTTGAATCGTGGACGCTTGCCTATGTGTGGCATTCACTGACGGGAACATTCGCCGGGATGGATGCAACACAAGTTGCGGCGTATTTCAACGATTATGTCGGCGTTCAGGAAGGATCGCTTATCAGTGTTTCGACACAGGCGATGTTCTTCTATACGGTCACCATTCTGCTCAATCTCTGGATCCTCTCCCGCGGCTTGAGCAAAGGGGTCGAGATCGCTTCAAAGATCGGCATGCCGCTGCTGATCGTATTCGGTATCTTCCTGGCGATCCGCTCGTTGACGCTCCATGCCGGAGAGAACGGCGCCATCAATGACGCATCGGTCGGATTGAATTTCTTCTGGACACCGCAGTTCGATTCGTTGTCCAATCCTAAAGTGTGGCTTGCCGCTGCCGGTCAGATCTTCTTCACGCTTTCCGTCGGTATGGGTTCCATCCACTGCTATGCAGCATATGTCAAAGAGAACGAAGATATCGCACTGAACGGCGCTTCGGCCGGTTGGATGAACGAATTCGTGGAAGTGGTGCTCGGCGGTTCGATCGTCGTGCCTATCGCTGTTGCATACCTCGGCATCGACTGGATCCAGGCCAATGCCGGTCTTTCAATGGGCTTCAAGACCATGCCGACCCTGTTCCAGAATTGGGGTCCGTTCTTGGCGGCCATTGCCGGACTTGCGTGGTTCGGACTCCTCTTCTTCGCCGGCATCACCAGTTCACTCGCAATGGGACAACCGGTCATTGCATTCCTTCAAGATGAATTCAAAATGACGCGAAACCGTTCTGCGATGGTCTTCGGTGTTGTCACCATCATTCTCTCCCTCTGGTGCGTGGTGTTCTACGGCGCCGGTGCCTTCGGTGAATTCGATGATTGGTCCGGAACGTTCGCATTGGTGGTGTTCGCACTGCTCGAGACCATCGCATTCGTCTGGATCTTCGGCATCGATAAAGCTTGGGAAGAGATCAACCGCGGCGCTGATATCAAAGTGCCTATCATCTTCAAGTATGTTATGAAATACATCACACCGGTCTTCCTGCTGGTGGTCTTTTTTGGTTCGACCTTTGCCCCTGTCGGGGGGAATTGGGTCGGTGCATTCGGCAGTTTGTTCAGCGGCGGCGGCTGGCCGTTCGATGCCGGTTCCATCATCGGGAAAGTGATGCACGTCGGGATCGAAGACACGCGCTGGTTCGTGGACGGCACGGCGACCAAGACGTTCATCATCGACCTGACCCGCATCCTGCTCATGCTGACATTCATCGGGATCGCCCTGACCATCCGTCATGCTTGGAAGAAACGTTCCGTCACAGTGTAATCGAGGAGTATCTATGTCAACTGAAGCATTGGTCACGATCATATCCGCCTGGACGGTCATCATCTCCTTCACTGCCTATTTCTTCATGAAGGTCCTGAAGACCCCGCAGGAAAAGAAATAACA
>JAVBYA010000419.1 GCA_030824295.1 Bacteroidota bacterium | reverse complement strand
CAATGAGGATATGCATCAGGATGTGGTGAACAACCGGTACGATTCCGGTGCGGTGCGGCAGTTCCCGCCTCATGCGCTCTTCCAAGGTGTGCCGTACGCCTTCATCAAACAGTTCTGTTCACTGACACTGCGTCCGCCGGCCCGTGAAGTACTGCGGTCCCGCGGAGCGGTCGTCATCGCCGAGGCAGCGGTCGGTCAGGGACGAGTGCTTGCCGTTGGTGACCCATGGCTCTATAACGAGTACTACGATAATCGCCGTCTTCCCGAAGGATATGAGAACGAGGCAGCCGGTGAGGCGTTCGTACAGTGGCTTGCACGCTCTGCCAAGAAAGTGCGATAAATGTTTTGAATATGCGCCATTTTTGTGGAAATTGTCCTGGCAGGTCCCCTTATACAGAAAGAGTTCCAGTATGGTAAAGAAAGGTTTTCAGATCAAGCTTTCGGACATCGCCAAGCGGTTGAGTGTCTCCAGTGTGACCGTATCCAAAGCATTGCGCGGACATCCGGATATCTCGGCAGAGACGGTGCGGAAGGTGAAAGCGGTAGCGAAGGAATTGGGATATGTGCCGAATTTCATGGCGCGGAATCTCTCTTCGAAGAGCTCGCGGATGATCGGCGTCATCGTGCCGAAGATCGCGCATTTCTTCTTCTCGACCGTCATCGAATCCATCTACGATGTGGCGTTCGAGAATGGATACGAGATCGTGCTCACCGTCTCGCAGGAGAACCCGGAGCGCGAGATCGAACATATCCAGACACTTCTCTCCATGCGGGTGGACGGGCTCATCATCTCTGTTACTGAGAACACCATCGATTATACGATCTTCGATACCATCCGGAAGATGGGACTGCCGATCACGTTCCTGGACCGCATCATCCCGCTGAAGGAATTCAACACGATCACCAACGACGATTATGCCGGGGCATTCATGGCAACGGAGCAGGCGATCTCCTGCGGCTACAAGAAACTCGGCACCATCGGCGGTTTCCAGCACACCAATATCGGCCGGGACCGTCTGAAGGGATTCAAAGATGCACTGAAGAAGCATAAGCTCCCGATCTATCCTGAACGGATCATTTTGAGCGGGTTCGGTGAACAGGAGGGGTACAAGGCGTTCATGAAGATGTATAGTTCCGGCAATCTTCCGGAATTCCTGCTGGCCGTCAGCTTCCCCGTCGCTCTCGGTGTGTATCGCGCAGCGAACGAACTGGGGCTGCAGATCGGTCAGGATTTCGACATGATCTGCTTCGGGAACGCCGGCTTCAATCAATTCCTTGCTCCGAAGATGACGATCATCGATCAGCCCGCGGCTGCCATGGGAAGGGCGGCGGTCGAATTGACCCTGGAGAATATCCGGAACGCGGAGTTCTTCCAGCCGAAACATATCAAACTGCCGACGAAATTACTGCTGGGCGATACGTGCATCCGCAAAGTGGAACGCTCCAAGAAATGACCGCACTCCGTTGAACCGGAACGATCCATGAAAACGACCGCGCTCCTTGCTGTCCTGCTGCTCGCCTGCGTTCCTGCTGCCGGTAAGGAACGCGTACTGATCGTTGCACAGAACGGTTCCGGTGATTTTACCACCATCTCCGCCGCATTGCTTACGGTACCGCAAGAGAACCGCACACGGACCATCATCCAGGTCCGCAACGGCACCTACCGTGAAAAACTCTACATTACTTCCTCCAATATCGTCATTGTCGGCGAATCGCGCGACAGTACGGTCATCGAATATGCAGAGCTCCGGAAGAACTGGCTGAAGGAGAATCCTTCGGACCGAGGCTCCGCCACTGTGAACATCGATTCCGGTACCGCTGATATCACCTTTGCCAATCTCACGATCCGAAATCCGTACGGTTTCCTCTATGGTGACCATGACCATCAGTTCGCGATCTGGGGGAAAGGGACACGCATCATGCTGTTGTACTGCTCCGTGATCGGCGGCGGCGGGGACACGGTGAGTTTGTGGAATTCCGCGGACGGTATGTACTATCATGCGGAATGCTACTTTGAAGGATGGGTCGATTACGTTTGTCCCCGCGGCTGGTGTTACATCACGGACAGCAGGTTCTACGGTCACAATCTCACCGCATCGCTGTGGCATCACGGCGCTGAGGATAAGGACCAGAAGTTCGTCATCCGCAATTCCTACTTCGACGGTGTGGAAGGCTTCCCGCTGGGGCGACATCATGTGGATGGTCAATTCTATCTGTTGGACTGTATCTTCTCCCGGACGATGGCGGATGCGCCGATCCACTATCCTTCCTATTCACCGAATGCACGTCCGTGGAAATGGGGAACACGGCATTATTATCATCACTGCCGGAGAGAGGGCGGGGACTTCGATTGGTTTGCGGACAATCTCTCTGATGCAGAGGGTTCACCTGCGCCGGAAGAGATCACTCCTTCATGGACATTCCGCGGACGCTGGCAGCCCGATTCGCTGGTGCATGGCATCCTTCCGTTCCCGTCATTTCCATTTCCGCGTGACGGCGCCTATCTCCCGGTCACAGGGGTGAACATGCTGCGATGGATCCGGCCGTTCGGTTCCGTGCGTCAGCTGCTGTATTTTGGGACCGGGACCGTCCTTCCAATGGTCAGCGAATTGTCCGCATCAGAGTTCAACCCTGGACCTCTGAAGCAGGGTACACGCTATCACTGGCGTGTGGATATCATCAATAGAACCGATACTCTTCGCGGTCCTGCCTGGCATTTCACTGCAAAATAGCATCAATTATATTCTTGACAGTCAATCCGGTTTTTATTAAGTTAACGGTAAAGTAAACGATGACTTTTCGCGAACTATCCCTTCTGTTCATGAACCGCTCCGTTATCATCCTGCTGCTCTCGTACATCATCGGTGTATCGCCGCTGACGGCAACGTCTTGGTTCGTCGCTTCGGACGGACTGGATATCAACTCCGGCACCATCAGCGCACCATTCAAGACCATTACCAAAGCGGTCAGCGTCATGGCCGCCGGTGATACAGTGTTCATCCGCGGAGGCACGTATCCGCTGAACACCACGATCAGTATCTCGAAGAAGGGAAGTGCGTCGGTCCATTACTATCTTTTGGCGTATCCGGGCGAACGGCCGCTCCTCGATTTCTCCGGTATGGCGTTCAGCAGCAGTAATCGTGCATTCAACTTCAGCGGCTGGTATTGGACGGTGCGGGGGTTGGACATTAAAGGTGCAGGCGATAATGGAATGAATCTGAGCGGATCGTACAATACGATCGAGAACTGTGCGTTCTTTGAGAACCGCGACACGGGACTCCAGCTAAGCAACGGAGCTTCCAACAATTCTATCATCAACTGCGATTCGTATTACAATGCAGATCCGGGGAACGGAAATGCGGATGGTTTTGCACCGAAACTGGATGTCGGGACGAATAATTATTTTTTCGGCTGCCGCGCATGGCAGAACTCCGACGACGGCTGGGACGGGTATATGCGGGGAGCGAATGATGTCACGACAACGTATGAACAGTGCTGGGTGTTCAAGAATGGATACTTGAAAAATGGATCAGCCAGTGCAGGGAACGGGAACGGATTCAAGATGGGAGGGGGCGATACGAGCAATATCAGCAACTGGGCGCATAATGTCGTGATGAAGAACTGTCTCGCGTTCGAGAACAGAGTGAAAGGGTTCGATCAGAACAATAATGCAGGATCGATGCTGTTGTTGAACTGTACAGGGTATGCCAATGGGACCAACTACAGCGTCATCCGAGATCTGAAACTGGGAAAGACGTTCGTGATCAAGAACTGTGTGTCGCTTGGACCATATGGTTCCTTCGGCAATTTTGCACAACAGGAAAAGAACAGCTGGATCGCACCGTTCGATGCGACCAGTGATGATTTTGTGTCTATCGATCCGGCCGTCGCGTACGGACCAAGGAAATCGGATGGCAGTCTTCCCGATATATCATTTTTGCACTTGAAACAAGGAAGTGATCTGATCGATGCAGGAGTGAATGTCGGTATTCCGTTCAGCGGTGCTGCGCCGGATCTGGGGGCGTTCGAGTACTCCGGGTCGACCGATATTCACAACGACCGCGGTCCGTTGCCGCAGGAATTCTCATTGGAACAGAATTTCCCGAATCCTTTCAATCCCACGACAACGATCCGATATCACGTGCCGCAACAGACGTTCCTGACGGTCACTGTATATGATATGCTCGGCAGGGAAACGGCACTGCTTGTGAATGGTGTGCAGGAAG